>JACPKO010000057.1 GCA_016186985.1 Candidatus Daviesbacteria bacterium | reverse complement strand
CCTCCCCCTCCTGCAGAAAATACCAGCGCCACATTTTGAATCTCCCAAACTTCCTGGCCGTTATGGATAGCTCTATTCATATACATCGGCCAGTTGCCGTCGATCTGATTTTGGTTTTGTTTGCAGGCATCTGAGGGCGGAAGTGCATCGTTTGGATTGGGGTCGCATCGCATAGTCAGGTAATCATACTGGCTCCTTACAACTTTTAACGGCTCAAAAACAAAAGTTTCTCCGACCTTTTCTTTATACCAGGATTGAAGCTCTGTTAGGTAGTTTTTGACTGAAGTTTCATATTCAGGGTACATTGGTTTATCGGACGGGTAAACCAAATAAGGCTTAACAACAAAAATCCCTGGTGCAGGGGATGGTGAAGATGAAGGAGAGGGGCTTGGTGCGACAGAGGGTTTAATTGAAGGTGAAGGAGTTGGGGAGGGTTTGGGTTTTTTACAGCTAAAATCCACAACTGTTCGTTGTTTAACAGTATCCTGGCATTTCCAGGTTTCAATTCGTCTATAGTTTTTGTTCAGGGTGCAGGATTTGTCCAGTAAGGTCCATGTTTTAGGGTCAATACTCTTAGCAGGATTGCAAGCCTTTGAAGTCGGGGAAGGCCTTGGTGAAAAAAAAGATACGGCATAAGCTTGCCTAGTGAGCATTAAACCCAGGAGGCCGCTTATCAATACTGCCGAAAATAAAATAGTCCGGTTGAATCTCATAATTTAATTAACCTGGATAATATAGGATAGGGATTGTTTTGTAAATGAGTATATAAAGCTTATGTCTTCAAAAAATTGTTGATTACTTTAAAGAGGATATAATTTGAAAGAATAAACTGTAGGTCAGAATTTAGTAATATTCTCCGGAGAATCTAAAGTCAGCGTTTGGGTGCAGGAATTGTAATCTCCCGAAAGGAGCACTTTAGATTTGGTAAATTTATCAAGACTAAGGGAGGTTTGATTATCTATCAATGTATTGGTTTCAGGAGAAATTATTAAGACAGGTTGGGTCAGAAGTTCTTTTTTTAAGTAAACATCGCCAAGCCCGGGCAGATACCCCAAAAGCTTTAAAAACCAGTTGTCAGGTGCAGTTTTTCTTGCCATTTGAATATTTTCAACAGTTCCGATCTGGCTCGAAAAGTAGCTATTGCATTGACTTTGGTAACGTCCGAACTGGAACGCCATCAGGATCGCAATTGGCAGGGCTATTAAGGGAATGGTAAATTTTAAAGCCACTGTTGTTGACTGTTTATCGCGGATGTCCTTTAGGTATCGGATGATTTTTTCAAAGGGATTGTTAACTTTGACATTGATAAGAGAAGAATCGTCGGTTTCCTTTTCTGCATGAACAAGATTTGAAATCAAATCAGCCTGCCCGGAAACTTTCATTTTAGGTTTGAGGGAAATAAAATGACCGCTATGGTCACGAATCCTCTTTTTAGCTTGCTCACTCCGCTGTTTGCTATCAAATGGCATTAGTCGCTTCGCTCCAATTTCTAATTACTAATTTTTGCCTCCAAAGGAGGGTTGTTTAGTTTCTAATGTCAATGTATATTATTTAGTACGACTTGTCAAACCAAAAGTGTGGATCCACACTTCTGGAAATGTGGCACCACAACTTACCACATTAAAAAAGTGTGGTGTTTTGAGGCTAAAGTGTGGAGTGGAAAAAAACTAAATTTGGTCAAAATAATAAAGTGTGGAGCTAAATTAGTGTGGATAAACTGGAATCATAGTTGAACAATTGCCGTAATTTGACTAAGCTAGAGGTATGGGAATAAAATGCAAAATTTTAGTCGCATTATTTCTTCTTGTCACTTGTCACTTGTCACTTGTCACTGTTGCGCGAGCGCAACTGGAGATCGCAGAATCATTTGATGTTAAAACGGAAGGGGCTGCGGATGGCGACATTGTTTCGTATACGGATCAGGGTGTGGTTTTATCCGAAAGAGATCATGACGATAAAGTTTTTGGAGTAATAGACTTAAATCCGCTTGTTTCCTATAAAAGGCAGGACGGGAGCGGTATGTCAATTGTGAGAAACGGGACTGTAGATGTAAACGTATCAACTGCTAACGGTCCGATAAAAGCCGGTGATTTTATAACAACCTCTTTTTTTAAGGGTAAGGGTGAAAAATCAACAGTTTCAGGATACATAATAGGAGTAGCTTTACAGGATTTCGGAGATGCAGACGGTGAAACAGCCAGCTATACTCCTCCTGAAGGCGGAGGAGCCAAACAGGTTAAGGTGGGAAAAATAAACCTGGCCATAAAGATTGAGTTTGCAGAGCTTAATACTGCCCGAAGCGCTAACAGACTGCTTGATGCTCTTAATGTTGCTTTTTTCCGCAATACCCAAGATCCCGAAAAATTTGTCAATATATTGCGGTATATTCTGGCCGGAATAGCTGTGATAGTCAGTTTCTCGATCGGTTTTTTCTCTCTTGCAAGAACTATACCCAAGGCGATGGAGGCTTTAGGCAGAAATCCTCTAGCTCGGACAACGATTCAATTCGGGATAGTCTTAAATATTATTTTTACAGTGGGAATTGCGCTGGTTGGGGTTGTAGCAGCGATTATTTTGCTGAGATTTTAAGTAACTTAAGTTGCTTAAGAAACTTAAGTTACTTATACTATTCCTAATGCCCGAAGTTATCTTTGGTTTAATTGCTATTGCCGCAACTGCGCTTTATGTAAGCGAGTATGCCAAAAGGCGGAAAATTGAAAAAGATGCCACTCCGCAGCCCGAAGACCAGGCAGGTTTCCAAACCATTTCCCAGTTAACGGATAAGTCCAGGCAGGTAGTTGAGAGTGCGCAAAAAGACGCGGGCAAACTCGTAGAGGAAGTTAAGGAGTTTGATCAAAAAGCAACGCAGGATTTTGGCCAAAAACTAAATAGTCTGCTCGAGGTGGAACAAAGCCAAACCCAGCAAGCCCAACAGGCATTAAACCAGGAACTAAAAGCACAGGAAGAAAAATTTAACCTATTTCTAAAAAATTTAACCCAGGTTTTGGATAATAAAACAGAAGCCTCCCTTAACCAATTCAGGAACTTTTTAGCAGAGCTTAAAAGCCAGTCCCAAGCCATACAGGCCGCCAATTGGGAGGCTCAAAAAGGGAGGGTTGGAGAGCTTTTCGAAAACTTTGAAAGCAAACTCGCTGACTTTTTACTCCAGACTGAGCAGAAAATGATGCTGTCAGTTGACTTAGAATTAAAATCTGCGCGTCAGCTGATTGATACCTATAAAGTCCAGCAAATGAATATTATAGACGAAAATATTGTGGCAATGCTTGAGAAAACTTTGAGCCTTGTTTTAGCCAAGAATCTGGATTTAAAAGACCAGATGGAGCTGGTTTATGAAAGTTTGGAAAGGGCGAAAACAGAATCTTTTCTTGTATAAAAGATTCAAAATTTACAATTTTCAGTTTTCAATGAATTTTCAATTTCTAAATGACCAAAGTATTTGAAAATTGATTCATTGATTATTGATTGTAAATTGAAAATTGGTAATTGAAAATTATTCTAACATATGGAACAACAATTTTTAAACGAAATACTGAAAGACACTTTTACTCTCGAGAGTTTTAAAAAGAGGGCAAGGGTCCTTAAATTAATCCTTGAGAAAAAAATCTTTAAATCAGAAGACCAAAGTGAAGATGGACAATTGCCTGAGACCGGAAAAATCAGCCTGAACGAAGAAGAGCAATGGGCTTCTAACTTTGATGAAAAAATATTAGGTCAAGTTAACGCAGATAATTTCCGGGAGCTTTTCAAAGTAACTGACCAATTTATCTCAGACACAACCTCACTTACAATTTATTTTGTCTTTACTGCCGATGAAACGCAGATTAAAGAAATCGGAGAGTGGCTGCGCAGGAGTTTAAACAATCCCAATCTGATTTTTGATGTTAAAGTTGATGCGGGCTTAATAGGCGGGTGTGCGATTGCCTATAAAGGCGTATATAAAGACTATTCACTTAAAGCTAAGATAAGTCAGAATAAAGAGAAGCTGATGGAGGAGTTTAGGAAATACCTTAAAAACTAATTCAAAAGTCAAAATGCAAAAGGTAAAATTACAACGCAAAATGCAAAAGTTTTTTTAGTTTTAATTTTTAACTTGTACTTTTGACCTTTGCCTTTTGAGTTTTGCACTATAAATAATGGATCCTAATTTAAACAAAAATACCCAAGAAGTAGGCTATGTTACATCCAGCAGGGACTTCCTCGTATTTCTTGACGGTATGCCGACAGTTAAGATTAACGACCTGGTTATTTCTGAAACCGGCAAAAGAGGATGGGTCAATTCACTGCATAAAACGCAAGTTGAGGTCCTGATGCTGGACGAAGGAGCGGTAAACCCCGGAGAGCTGTTTAAAAGAAGCGACAGCAGACTCTCGATCAGTATGGGTGAATATTTACTGGGAAGGGCGGTTAATCCCTTAGGAGTTTCAATTGACGGCAAAAGGCTTCTTGCAACGGGGAAAGATATTAAAAGCGAACTTGACAGGAAAGCCCCGAATATTAACATGCGCAAATTTATCACCGAACAATTTGTAACAGGAATAACCCTGATAGATACTTTAATCCCTATCGGAAAAGGACAGAGGGAATTGGTACTTGGGGATGCCCATGCAGGAAAAACAGCTTTCACAGTTGATTTAATCTTAAACCAGCGGGAGAGGAATGTTGTTTGTATTTATGCCTCAATAGGTAAACCAATAAGCCAGCTTAAATCCTTGCTGGAAGTGCTTAAAGATACCGGAGCAATGGCCTATACGGTAGTGATTGCTGCTTCTTCATCCGAAGCAGCGCCCTTAATTTATCTAACTCCCCAAACAGCGTTTACAGTTTCCGAGTATTTTCAAAAATCCGGCCGTGACGTTTTGCTGATTCTGGATGATATTGGCTCCCATGCTAAAATTTACCGGGAAATTTCCCTGCTTTCAGGTAAAACTCCCGGGAGAGAATCTTACCCCGGTGATATTTTTTACCAGCACTCACATCTTTTGGAACGCGCCGGGAATTTTAAGGACGAAAACGGCGGAGGATCAATCACCGCTCTCCCGGTTCTTGAGGTTAATCTGGCTGATTTTGCTACATACCTGCCTACAAATTTAGTCGGTATGACAGACGGGCATTTGCTTTTTAATTCTAATTTCCGCAACCAGGGTAAGTCCCCGGCTATTGACGTATCACTCTCGGTAACCAGGGTTGGCCGTCAAACTCAAAAACGCCTTCAAAACTTACTTTCAAGCAGGATACGGGAGCTTATGGCCCGCGCAGCAGAACTTCAGACAATAAGCAAATTTTCCTCTGAGCTCCCGTTCCAGACAAGGCTGACTTTGAAGCAAAAAGAAATATTTGAGGAACTATTAAATCAGGAAAATTCAACGAGGATAAACCTGGAGCTGCAAATTGTTTTGTTGAGCCTTACCTTCACGCCTCTTTTTTTAGAAAAAGACGCTGAATTTATAAAAAAATCAAAGGCTGTAATTTTAGATATTTTCACCAAAGATGAAACGCTAAAAGCGTTTTTGGAAAAGCTGGCAGAGATAGAAACACTGGATGAATTTCTAAAACAGTTAACCGCGCTAATACCGGTGATAAATAATTACCTGGTAGTAGGAACTCAAAACTCAAAACTCAAAAGTCAAAAGTAAGGAGGTTTTGCTTGTCCCGATTTAATCGGGACTTTGCAAAACTACAATAATTTTGCATTTTGAACTTTGCATTTTGAATTTGTATTTCCGGCCATGACCATTAAAGAAATCAACAATTTAATAGAAGAGGCGCAGTCTTTAAAGCAAATAACCCAGGCTTTTACCCAGATTGCCTCCTCAAAGCTAAAACGGATCCGTTCCGGTGTCCTTAAAAACCGCGATTTTTTTAAAGAGCTTTCCAATATCTTTGTTCTGATAAACATTATAGCAAAGGATAGGAAGATAGTACCGCTCCCAAAAAATGGAAAAACTTTGAGCCTTGTTTTAACATCAAACCAGCGGTTCTATGGAAAAATTACAAATGAACTAATAGAATTCTTTCTGGTTCAGGTAAGTAAAATTAGAAGCGACAAGCTGATTATAGGCAAAGCCGGTATAGAAAGCCTTAAATCAGTAAACTATGCATTAAGTTATAAACATATGATACTGGCCGGGGACTTTCCTACTAACGAAGAATTTTTAACCTTGTCCGGTTATATTAATCCCTATAGTAAAGTTTTAGTCTTTTATCCGCAATTTTTATCAGTTTTGGTTCAAAAACCAATAATTGTTGATATTAATCAGTCTGAAGGACAGGTAGGTTTAGAAACCCAGGTGCCTGAAGAATTGGTAACGCTTATTAGAAATTTCATCATCGAGCCTGAAGTAAAAATTATGGTTGATTTTTTTGACAGCCAAATCAAGATTTTGCTTTTAGAAGCGGCGTTTTTGGAAGCGGAACTTGCACGAACCGCATCAAGGCTAATATCGATGGATAACGCCCAAAACGAAGCCCAAAAGTATCTAGATACCCAGGAAGGACTCCTTTTAAATGCCCAAAGAAGTATCCAAAACTCAAGGATATTGGAAACCATAGCAGCGATGAAGAAGAGTAGTTTTTAATTTACAATTTACAATTTTCGCAATTTGATTTATCAAATTGGGCGAGTTATAAATTTTCAATGTTTAAATGACCAAACAATTTGAAAATTGGTTCATTGGCATTTGACTGAAAATTGTAAATTAAAAATTGAAAATTGGTTATTATGGACAAAAACTTGCCAACAGTTGAAAAAACTAATTTTGAGGGAATTATAGTTTCTGTCCGCGGTCAGATAGCGGAAGTTCAGTCATCCGGTTCCGGACTGCCAGGACTTAACGAAGCCTTAATTTCACCCGAAGATAAACAAGTTTGCCTGGAAGTATTTTTTCAGGAAAAACAATATGTTTCATGTCTGATTCTTTCTGATCCGGACAAACTATACCGGGGGATGAAAATTATCGGTACTAGCTCCCAAATTTCAGTTCCTGAGAGCAATTCGCTTTTAGGCAGGGCGATTGACTTGTTTGGAAACCCTCTGGACAATGGTAAACCAATTAACGCAGACAAGCGCCGGTCGGTATATTCAAAAACCCCCTCCCTTAATACGATAGCTATGACTTCACAAATACTTGAGACGGGTATTAAAGTAATAGATTTTTTAACCCCGATTTTAAGGGGAGGAAAAACCGGATTTGTCGGCGGGGCAGGGGTCGGAAAAACCATTTTGATAACCGAACTACTGCATAATATTACCTTGAGGCATAACGGAGTTTCCGTATTTGCCGGAGTAGGAGAGCGTATCCGTGAAGGACAGGAGCTTTATCAAAGGCTTTTTGAAACCAGGGTATTACCTAATACCGCTATTGTTTTAGGAAACATGAATGAAAACGCAGGTGTACGGTTCCGGGTAGCGCTGGCCGCCGCCGCTATCGGAGAATACTTCCGCGACTCATTAAAAAAAGATGTTTTATTTTTTATTGACAATATGTTCAGGTTTGTCCAGGCCGGTAATGAACTGGCTACACTTCTCGGAACTCTTCCTTCGGAACAAGGGTATCAGGCTACAATGCTGACCGAATTGTCCCAGCTGGAAGACAGGCTGGTTTCAACTGTTAACGGCTCAATTACCTCTGTTCAGACTGTGTATGTGCCTGCAGATGAGACAAACGACCCGGCCGTAACTGCTATTACTTCCTTTTTTGATACGGCAATTGTATTGAGCCGGAATGTTGCCCAGCATAACATTTACCCGCCGATCGATTTGTCTGCGTCTTCAACGTCTGCTTTAAAGAGAAGTATTGTCGGTTCGGAGCATTTTGAGGTTGCCATAGCTTTCCAGAAGATGCTTTCCGAATATAATTCTTTGGTTCATATCGTGGCAATTGTCGGTGAGGCTGAATTGTCCTCGCAGGACCGTCTTTTATATCAGCGGACCAAAAAAATCATCAATTTTTTGACCCAGCCATTTTTTATGACTGAAGCACAGTCGGGAAAAAGAGGGGTGTACGTAGAGCGGACGCAGGCAGTAGCTGATATTCAGTCAATAATTAGTGGTAAGCTGGACAATATTCCTGAAGAAAAGTTTATGTATATAGGAACACTAAAGGATATTAAGTAAATTTTCAATTTACAATTTACAATCAAATATCAATGATCAATGTAACATTGAAAATTCATAACTCACCCAATTTGATTTATCAAATTGCGAAAATTGGTAATTGAAAATTAATCAACATGGCTCAGAATTTTCTTAATGTTAAAATCATTTCCCCCACCCAGACTATTTTTGAGGGGAAAGTATTGTCTATAAGTTCAGTTAACTCAACAGGGAAATTTGACATTCTGCCGTTTCACGCAAATTTTATAACCTTAGTCCAAAAAAACCCTGTTATCCTGCGTGTTAAAAAAAAGGGGAATGAAGGGAAGATTTCGAAAGCTTTCGCGCTGGATCAGTTTTTTGAGCGTGATGTCGCTGAGGTGAAATATGATTTTGATACGGCGATAATTTTTACCAAAGACAATTTTGTAAAAATTTATACCAACATCCAGCCGCAGTTTTAGTATTGACAACGTATAACGAAATTGATTAAAATCGTATAACTATGCAGCAAGTTACGGTCGGCCCAAAGTATCAGATAGTAATACCAAAGCAATTAAGAAAACAGGTTAAAGGTATAAATCCGGGAGCAAAAGTTAACGTTTATTCTTCCGGAGATACAATCATTATCAATACGAGCGGTAAGGATTGGGTGAAGAAAAATTATGGGGCTTTGAAAAAATACTGGAAGAATATAGATCCTATTAAAGAAATTGAAAAAATGAGAGAAGAATGGGATGATAAACCTGAAACAGCTTCAAAATAAGTATCAGACAATAGCTATTGATACCAATATTTTTGTCTATTTCTTTAATCAAAATCCGGAATTTGGCGATAAAACAATCCCTATTTTTGAATTGCTTATTGAAGGCAAAATCGGTACAGCTGTTACCAGTATTATAATTTTAGGAGAAGTTCTGACTTCAAATAAATTTGATGCTGGTGCACTCAAAGATATAGAGTTTCATATAAAAAAAATACCTAATCTGGACTTAATAGATGTAACAGAAGATATAATTAAAATAGCAGCCGGAATTAAAAGAGATTATAAATTTAAATTGCCTGACTGTATCCAATTGGCTACTGCAATTTTTTCAAAATCCCGGGTTTTTATTACCAATAACTCAAGGCTTAAAAGATTTAAAGATGTCAAAGTTTTATTGCTTCAGGAAATTAAAGTTTAGTCATTCAAGATCAAACCTACATAAACATCCAGCCGCATTTTTAACGTTTACCAGATTGTTTGGATATGCGGGTACTTCCTGATTTTATCGTCACTTGTAACTAAAACTGCCCCCATTTCCCTGGCTGTTGCTACTATCATTCTGTCTGCAGGATCATCATGAAATTTTCCTGGTAAATTCACTGACTTAGCTGCTATTTTATTATTAACAGGAATGAAATGGATAAAAGATAAGCTTTCAATTTTTTCTAGCCAACTGTCCACATCCAATGTCAGCTTCAATTTACCTTTCTCAGTCTTGAGATAAATTTCCCATACACTGATTGAAGAAACGGCTAATATTCCCTGAGACTTTTCTTTTTCTATTTCTCTTTGAACTTTAGCTGAAAGTTTTTTCGGGTTATCAATCCACCAGATTAGAGCCTGAGTATCTAAAAGAATCATTTTAGTGCTTGTACTGAGTTCATCGAAGTGCTTCCCAGTCGTCCACCCCTACAGGTTCATCTGGATCCTCAAAGTAGATTACGCTGTTACGCAAAGATTTAAGAATCTTCTCTGGATCTTCATTATATGGAGTAATTTTAACCACAGGTTTACCACCATGGGTTATTATCAAGGCTTTTTTATCTTGTTCCACCTTGCGCAGGTATTCTAAAAGTTGAGATTTTAATTGTGATTTAGATATTGTCTGCATAACT
>JACPKO010000013.1 GCA_016186985.1 Candidatus Daviesbacteria bacterium | reverse complement strand
CCCCGGTTGCAATATTAGTGGGTGCAATCTTAATTTCAATTTCTATTTTACTTTCAGGTGGTATTCTTAGGATAAAAGGGTTTAACTCGGGTGCAACCAATCCGGGGGTCGCAACTCCTGGTGAAACAGAAAATACAGCCCCCTTGCCTGAACCGAGCATCGGTCCGGTTAAAGTATCGTTGGATGATGATCCTGTACTTGGAGATAAAAGTGCCCCAGTTACCATCGTCGAATTTTCAGATTACGAATGCCCGTTTTGCAAAAGACATTTTGATCAAACTTACGGACAGCTTAAGACAAATTACATTGATAAGGGCAAAGTTAAGTTAGTTTATCGGGATCTGCCTTTATCTTTCCATGACCCAATGGCAACAACAGAGGCAATTGCTGCAAATTGTGCGAGAGATCAAGGCGGCGATTCGGCTTACTTTAAATTTCACGATATAATATTTGAAAAAACTACCTCAAACGGTAATGGCTTGACTAAGGACCAGTTATATCAGTTTGCAACAAATCAGGGCTTAAATCAGGCGAATTTTAAAGCTTGTCTGGATTCGGAAAAATTCAAAGACGAAGTTTCAAAAGATTTGGCAGATGCGGCAAATGCCGGAGCCACTGGAACCCCCAGTTTTGTAATTGGTAAATCAACAGGCGCAGAAATTGAGGGTAAATTAATAATTGGTGCCCAGCCATACTCGGTGTTCCAATCAGAGATTGATTCCCTGCTTCAATAATCCCCTGCAAGATAAATCACAAGTGATTTAAATCATAGAGGTCTCATCGGGTATTAATGATAATTGTTGAAAAGGGAGTTTAAAGTTAGAATAAATATGGGGGTGATTATTTATGTGGGGATACCAGAACATGATGGGAGGATATGGGGCTTTTGGATTTTTAGGAACGATTTTTTGGCTGGTTATTTTAATTGATTTAATTTTAGTTGGTATTTGGCTTTGGCAAAAAATCCAAAAAGGAAAGTGAATATAGCAGGTATTTGATTTAAATCTTTGTGTGTTTTGATTTTGAATATTACTTTTGATACCTTTTAATTATGGATTTTGACATTGACTCCAATTTTGAAATATTTGAGCCTATATTGAAAAAACGGCCGGAAATTTCCCCGGAGTCTTTAAAAGAGGATTTAAAAAGATATTATATTCCATTTATTGAGAAGTTGCTGAAATTGAAAAAGGGAGCAGGTGGTGATGGGTTAATCGTAGGGATGTCCGCAATCCAGGGCACAGGGAAAACAACACAGGGCGAAATTATGGAGATTTTACTGATTCATTTTGGCAAAACCTCAGTCAGTTTATCGATAGATGATCATTATTTAACTCATGAGCAGCTCAAAGAGCTTAGGGAGTTTGATCCCCGCTACATCAGGCGTGGTGTTACCCATGATATCTATCTGGCTATGGAAAACCTGAAGGCTTTAAAAGAAATGAAAAACGGAGATGAAGTTAAAGTACCTATTTACGATAAAGGCGCTTTTAATGGAGATGGGGATTGGGCCGGGTGGAAAATGATTACTAAAAAACCCGACTTCATTTTTTACGACGGCTGGATGCTTGGGGCCCGACGGGTCGAAGATGAGTCTGTTTTTGAATCAGGATTGCCCGCCTTGGATACCCCGGAGCATATCCAATTTGCCAAAGACATTAATAAAAAGCTTGAAGAATATTATCCTTTGTGGGATTTAATTGATTTCATGAATGTTTTATACGTACCGGAATATGAAATAAGCCTGAAATGGCGCGATCAGGCGGAGGAAGTGCTTAGGGAAAAGGGGAGAGGGATGAGTAGTGAGGAAATAAGGGAGTTTGTTTATTATTTCTGGAGATCGGTTCATCCTGCGATCCAAATCAAAAATTTGGCTTTTGATGAAGCAAATACCGATCAGGTTGTAATAATAAACGATGATCATACAATTAAAGAAGTGCTAACCCCACAAGAAGTAAAAATACGCTATCCTTAAGATATGGCCTACGATTTAATTTCTATCGGCGACACGGTTATTGATACATACTTGCCGATTGATGATGCAAAGCTTTTTCTTGATGAGGGAACTGAATATTTAGGGTTGAAATATGGGTTTAAAATTCCTGTCGAAGAAGGAGTATCCATGGTTGCCGGAAATGCAGCTAATAATGCCGTAGGTTCCTCAAGGCTTGGGCTCAAAACTGCAATTTATACTAACGTCGGTAATAAAGATGATGACCAGGATGACGATAGGATTAAGGCTAAATTAAAAAGGGAAGGTGTGGATATACGGTATGTTGTTGAGACTGATGATTTGCCTTCAAATCATAATATTGTTTTAACATTTAAAGGTGAAAGAACAATTTTAGTCCATCACCAGCCTTATGAATTTGATCTTCCCGATTTGGAAAATTCAAAATGGATTTATTTAACCTCAATGGCGCCAAATTATATTGATTCTCCTGTAATAAATCAGCTGCTTAATTATCTTGAAAGGTCTGGTGCCAAACTTGCTTATCAACCTGGAACCTTCCAGGTAAAACTAGGTGCAAAAAAACATCATAGATTATTATCTGCTGCAGACTTTTTTATTGTGAATGTTGAAGAGGCAATTCATTTCCTGGGACATGATATTGCAAGTCCAGTCCCAATAAAGAAATTGCTTTCAGGGATAGTTGAACTTGGAGTACAGAAAGTAGTAATAACTGATGGTGATAAAGGGTCATTCGGGTTTGACGGTGATAAATATTTTTCCCTGGGGTGTTTTCCTGCAAAATTGGTCGAGATGACTGGTGCAGGGGATGCTTATGCCACAGGTACTGTTGCAGGGCTGATCCATGGTGAGACTTTAGGGGAGGCTATGCGCTGGGGGGCCGCCAACAGTGCCTCAGTCGTCGGGCAAATAGGTCCTCAAGCAGGTTTGTTATCTTTGAACCAGATGAAAGAAAGCCTAAAACAAAATTCAAAAATAGTTGCTGAAAAGATTTAACTAACTTCAGGGAGACTCCACTCAAGGTCTTTTGCCGGAACGCCCAAAAAAGATATTTCTAACTTCTTTTTAACAGCCTCAAGTAAAGATCTTCTGGTGCGGGGTTCGATTAATGTTCTGATTAAAAGCGACAATGGAGGTTTATTCCCAATTAACCATTCTTCAATCTGCTTTACTAAATTGGGATCGGCATCCTCTAACCATTTTCCAAAGCAATCAAAAGTTCCTCCAAGCTCGCCTTTCCTTTGGTAAGGCATTCTTGCCAATACTCCGGCATAAAAAAAGCCATGATTCCAAGACGTGGTCCATATCTCATGAAATTTACGCGCATCTCCGCCCTTGTCTATTAATTCCGCTACCATCCTACCTGCTTTAAAGGCATACCTCCAGGAGTCTCCACTACCTGGTTTAGCCATTCCTGCTGACTCTCCCAAACAAAATACACTGTTTACAAGGGGGGCTGAGGCTGGTTGTGAGCGAATCACGCCAGCGTAAATGTCATCTGGTAACCGGCTTTCAATTTCTATGCCCGGGAAATTTTGGATGAAATCTAAAAGTCTGGATAGCCGGTCTTTAGCGGTTGGTAAAAATCTAGGTTTAAAATCTTTATAAGGTCCCCAAGCAGAATAGACTACATCCACAAAGCCTGGGTGAATATTGGGACAAACCCAGGAGGTGCCTCCGGCTGGTCCGATGACAAGAATCATCTCAGGTTTCTCGACAGTACCTTTAAATGATCCGCCATAAACATATTCTCCTAGCCAAACCTCTTCTTTTCTACGAGGATCAACCTTGCTAACAACTTCAGCACCAACACCGGTGCAATCTAAAACCACATCATATACTTTTTTGTTCCCATCAATAGTTACTTGTGACCCTTTTAATGAGTCAGTGATTAGCGCTTGACTTAAGACTCTTTTAGGAAGTGCTTCTATGGTAATATTTGGTATTTGGGATAATCTTTCCTCACATTCTGATAGAAATACCTTATTGTTAACCAGATAGTAGGGTTGAGATCCGGTATTAACTCTAAAGTCCGTACCGTTTTGAGTAATAACTCTTATTAAGGGTAACGGACGGATTCGGCCGGGAGTTAAAGGTACGATTAACTCTTGTTCACTGCTATAGGTTGTATAGATAGATCTAGGACCTGTGGTTGCTAAAGGATGGACCAGAGTTACATTGTGGCCTCTTCCTGCTAATTGATCGGCAGAAGATAAACCTGCTGGTCCTGCTCCAAAAATAAGAATCTCTTTACCGTTATGACTCATAGTAAAAATTATATTACTTCTTAGATTAAAATACAAGAAGATTAGTGAGATTTTGGGTAAATGTAGAACCTATGTATATAAAACCTTTTTTAATTCTTCCATTTTCTTAGGATTAAGTTTTGCTTCCAGTGCCTTGACCGTTAAGTGGATATCATCAACTTTTTTGTCTACTAATAATTCTATAAATTCATCGAAAGAAATGAGATTGCAGGTAATTCTCTCACCGGGGTCTAAGTTTTGTTCTGCCACTTTTTTGCAATTTTTGGCAACATAAGTATAAATTGTCCAGCCTATTTTTGTGCCGGGTAAATATTCATCCCAAAGGATTAATTCCCCTGCCTCGAAGCCGGTTTCTTCAAGTAGTTCCCTTCTTGCCGCATCCTCGGGAAGTTCATTTTCCTCTACCCTTCCGCTGATCAAGCTCAAATAAGCTTTGTCCCTGTGTGGCTGCTCCTGCTCGCAAATGATTATTTTGCCGTCTTGGGTCACAGGAATAACTAAAACAGTATCAGGCCTGACAATTTTTTCAAAAGTATGGGTTGAGCCGTCATACATTTCCTGCTCCCACTGATAAACATCAAAAATCTGCCCCTTAAACACCTTTTTTGCCCCGGGTGGGGTTTTCGGTTTCATCTTCCACAATATTAGCATAAAACTTAACCCTAAGGATTTGATTTTATACCCCATAGTATGTTATACTATACGACTAAATATGATACAAACTGCCTTTGTTTCATTTCTAACAGCCTCGATTTTAACCCTTTCTGCGGTTTCGGCTGTGCCTGTTGAAAATACCCCTATTGAGATCGGTTCAGCCTCAATGTCTTTAAACAACAGATATGGTTATGATGCGCCTGAAAACGCCTACAAAGATAATATCCTGCTTAACTTAGCCTACCTTTCAGGTGAGGTTAAATCGAGGAAGGATATTGATTGGAGAAAAATAAGAAAACCGTTTACTTTACAGTTTAGCCTTGAGCCCGGGCAACGGTTTGCATACCATGATCTGATTGATCCGCAATACAAAGATAATGTTGCTGTAACTGCTCACACTAACTTTGGTGCAGGCGATGGTTATAAATTTGCAGACGGTTTATACGGAATGGGAGTTTGCCACCTAGCTTCGCTTATTCACAAAGCTGCTTTGAGCGCAGGGGTGGAATCTATTGCACCTGTAAATCATGATTTTTTCGTTATTCCTGAAATTTCAAAAGAGTACGGTGTTGCGATTTACTCAAGCCCTGATGCGCCTGAGGCTTCAGCTAAACAAAACCTTTATATCAAAAACAATCTGGATTCAAGAATTGATTTCAGGTTTGATTTTGATGGTGATAATTTAAAAGTTATTGTTTTTAAATCCTAATGAACATTAACCCTTGTTCCGGGGTTATCTACACTAGCCCGCAGTGCATTAACACCGGGAGGCAGCACAGGCCCTGTCCACTCAAATAATTGGGCAACTTGCGCCAAAGGTGAATTTACGCATCCATGACTCATAGGCTGGCCAAAGTTGTTGTGCCAGTAAGCGCCATGGATAGCATATCCCTGGTAGAAAAACATATTATGTGGCACATTTGGCAGGTAATAATAAGTACCCAGCTCTTTTGAGCCTCCACTCATAACCTGGGCCCGGGTTTTATACCAGATATTAAATTGGCCCTCAGGCGTAGGCGCCCATTTTCCGGAGGAAATCGGAAATTCTATAACCACCGTATCGCCTTCATAAGCCCTTAATTTTTGCTCGTCCAAAGATATGTCAATCCATTTTTCCTGACCCGCAGCGTTAGTTGTACCTAAAACCTTGGTGTCGTTGAATGTAGTAGTTTTGATTGCTTCGGCTAGGGAGGTTTTGGGATAACTTATAACCTGGTTGTTAAAAAAAGCTATGCTCGCGGTCTCATCGAAGTTACCGGTTTTAGAAAGGTTATCAACACTACAGCAAGACTTGGTTAAGTCTCCGGAAATACCCAGCCGGTAAACTATTTCCCTTTTGATTGGCAAATAATTTGCCAGAGCGGCAAAGACGGCAACGATTAGCAAAACAGGCAGAAAACGGAGCATGTATCTATTGTTAGGTATGCTAAGATAATAAGTCAATACTTCGGTTTCACTCAGTACTAATACTGAGCCTGGCCGAATGTATCAATACTTAACATGAAAATCCACTGGTTCTTTAAGTTTTTGATGATTTCTGGTGTGGTTTTTATTGTTTGGCTTCTGTTCTACTACGGTTTACCAAAATTATTGCCGGTTCAATCTGTAAAAAACACCCAAGTGTATGGCTTAATATTCGGAGATCAAATATGGGAGGGTGAGATAAAGGTAGTCGGAGATATCTATTCTCCCACAAACAGCACAGTTAAAATTTTACCCGGGACGAGAGTCAGGGTAGCTATCAAAAATGATAAATCTAATTTTGACTTATTACCCTGGCACAGAAAAAGCGGTATCAATACAGGTGAGTCTTATAGAGGAGTCAACAAAAATGAACCTTTTTGGGACGAGACTCAAAAAATCCAAATCAACTTAAGCAACTTAATTATTTTGGGAGTTTTTTCAAACCCGGTAACCATTACTTCAGACTCCGAAAACCCGAGCCCTTACGATTTTAATCTCATAAAAATCAGAAAAGGCAATATTAATCAGGCGATATTTTCAGACTACCGGCGTTTTGAAATTGGAAATGATGTGGTTATTTCTAATTCCATTTTTAGAAATACTGGCGAGTGTTCGCTTTGTTTAAGTTTCGGAAGTCCGAAAATTATCAACAATGTTTTTGAAAAAAGCTTCAGGGAGTCGGTATTTGTCGAAAAAGCCAGCCCCCAGATAAATAATAATTTGTTCCAAAACTTAAACGGGGAGGGTATTAAAATCGACGCAAAACGATTGTCTGTACCAATTATTACGAACAACAATTTTGAAATGCCCCGGAACACAGCCATTGATTTTATTTCCGGAGGACAACTGCAGGAAGGGTTAATTGCCAAGAATGTTTTTGACGGCAACTCCCTAATAAAAATTGCCTGCGATGCAAAGGTGAAGATTCGGGATAATGTTATATTAGGTCAGATAAGTTTCTCAAGCGGATGTGACGGCAGTTTTGTTTTTGGCCCTAATTATTGGGGTACGCAGGACACTACCAGCATTATAAAAGAAAAAATATTAAACAAACACAAAACTTTTTCAATAACAATTCCTACGGTTTTATTGTCCGTACCCAAAGAAGCAGGCAGAAAATGAAGCCCTCCAAATTGAGTAATTAATTCATCCAATTATCCATTTAAACCTAGAGTAAGTTTCTATAAAGCACCCCAAACACTTATAGGATAGCTTTTTACCATAGAGTATGTTATTATAGGCCGAATAATTTTCTAAACAAATTTCGTGTTTAGATTTTTGTGACCTGGATGAAAAACTTAGACATTATTATCCCTGTAAAAAACGAAGAAGGGAATATCCTGCCTTTAGTGCGCAGGATTGATAAGGTAATGGTTGCTTCAAAGATCCCTTATAGGATGATCTTCGTTGATGACCATTCGACTGACAAAACTGTTGAAATTTTGGAGTATTTGGAAGGCTCATATCCGATCCGAATCTATAAAAAGCAGGGCAAAATAGGAAAATCATACTCAATACTGGAAGGGGTCAGGTATTCAGATTCTGAATTTGTGGTGATGCTGGATGCTGATCTGCAGTATCCTCCGGAGGCAATTCCGGAGATGTATGCCAAAGCCGCAGATAATGGAGTCGTTGTCGGAAACAGAAAAGATTACGAAGTATCAAATGTTCGAAAGTTTATATCACGGGTGTTTGGTTTTGCTTTCGGAAAATTACTCCACGGTTTTAAAGTTGATGTCCAGTCGGGTTTAAAACTTTTCCGAAGGGAAATTTTGGATTTTATTGATGAAAAGGATATTACGCCTTGGACGCTTGATTTATCCCTTTTAAATACAGCGCGTAATTTAGGTTTTAAAATTACCGGTGTTGATATTACATTTGCAAAACGGACTGGCGGGCACTCAAAAGTTAATTTGGTTAAAACTTCTGCAGAAATAGGTAAAAACGCCTTAAAACTAAAATTCCAAAAGAAGAAAACTTATTTGATTAAGCCTGTTAGTAAAGGAACAATGGCCGGCGCCGGAGTTGTGCATAATAAAAAATGGCTAAAAACCCATACAACCTTACACCCTAAAAACAGCGCCTTGCAGTCTTTTACATTCACTCAGGTAATTTTTATCCTTATTACAGTTATTTCTTTAGAGGTAGGGTTTATTTTTAGCCCGATTATAACTTTAATTTCAATAGTCGGGATATTAAGTTTTATCTATTTTATTGACGTATTGTTTAATTTCTACGTTGTTCTAAAGAGTTTGCACTATCCTCCGGAAATTGTTTCGTCCGAGAGAGAAATTGCAGCTTTAAAAGACGAGGAATTACCGGTTTACACAATTCTTTGTCCTTTATATCGCGAAGCTCAAATTGTTCCCCACTTTTTAGAAGCAATTGCCAAATTAAATTACCCGAAAGATAAGCTTGATGTGAAGCTGCTCTTGGAAGAAGACGATAACGAAACTATTGAAGAGGTTAAGAGTACGACTCTTCCCGGGTACGTTTCTGCCATGATAGTACCGGATAGCGAACCTAAAACTAAACCCAAGGCCTGCAACTACGGACTTAATTTTGCAACAGGAGAATATTTAGTGGTTTATGATGCTGAAGACCAGCCGGAACCCGACCAGCTTAAAAAAGCATACCTCGCATTTAAAAAATCAAAACCAAACATAATTTGTCTTCAGGCTAAATTGAACTATTTTAATCCTCACCAGAATTTACTCACCCGCTTTTTTACAGCTGAATACTCTCTTTGGTTTGATGTTATGTTAACAGGTCTTCAATCCGTTGACACAGTCATTCCACTGGGAGGCACAAGCAACCATTTTAAAACAAAAACCTTAATGGAGCTTGAAGGATGGGATCCTTTTAATGTAACAGAAGATTGTGATTTAGGGGTCAGGCTTTTTAAGAAGGGTTATAAAACCGCGATTATTGATTCAACAACTCTGGAAGAAGCAAACAGTAATCCAAAAAACTGGCTGAGGCAGCGCTCAAGATGGATTAAAGGTTACATGCAGACTTATTTGGTTCATATGCGTAACCCGTTTGAATTTATCCGTCATCACGGCTGGCACGCTTTCATATTCCAGTTAATTATCGGTGCAAGGATTTCGTTTAAACCCGATCCTTTGGGCAACGACTTTTGCTTACTTTGCTTTTTATGCCGTAACCGCAAGCTTTATTGAATCGCTGTTTCCAACAATAGTTTTCTATTTTGCGGTGTTTTCACTCATCGCCGGTAACTTTTTATACCTTTATAACTACATGATCGGCAGCGCCAAAAGGGGCCATTGGGGATTAATGAAATATGTTTTCCTAGTCCCGATTTATTGGTTAATGGCCTCGGTTGCCTCGGTGATTGCTTTGTATCAGTTAATAGTCAAGCCCCACTATTGGGAGAAAACAATCCACGGGCTGCATCTTGATAAAACTACGTTAAAGGTTAAGGAGAAAGTCAAAGAGGTTGGAGAAGAAATAATACCAGAGATTACAGAGGAAATTTTAGGAGTGCCATGGCACAAAAAAATACGCGTTGCGCTTTCCACTCCCAAGGCTTTTATCTCGAGCATTGCTTTTATCGGTGCAAGTTTCATTGCCGGAATTTCGAATTTGCTTTTTAATGTTTACCTTGGGCGGGTGGTAAGCTTTGAAAGTCTAGGGGTGGTTTCGCTGGTAGGAAGTTTTTTGTATTTTTCAAATATCCCCCAGGGAGCACTTTCAAGCACTGTTACCCACAAAATAGGATTTTTAGAAGGCAGGAACAGGACCCCGTCAGCTTTAGGTTTTCTCACAAAGACTACAAAAAAAGCGCTGATAATCTCATTTATTCTATCCGGGTTTTGGATAGCATCTATCCCTTATCTGATGAGATATTTTAACACCGGTAATTTCCTGCCGTTTTTACTCTTTACGCCGGTTTGGACCTTTGGAATAGGGAGTGCATTAATCAGAGGATTCTTATCGGGTAAATTGCTACTTACTAGTGTTGGGGCAATTGTAATAGCGGAAGCCGTTACGAAATTTGCCGTGGGGTATGGACTTGTAACAATCGGGTATGGAGATTTTGCATTTGCCGCAATCCCGGTTTCAATAGTAGCCTCGATGTTGTTTGCTTTAGTTATCGCGGGCAGATACCTGAAGGTACCGGCAAAAATTGAGGCTTCTTCAAAAAAAGATGTCAAATTCCCATTTGGATTTTTTATTGCCTCGTCTTTGGCTATTTTGGCGCCGATGGCGTTTTTGAGCCTCGATGTAATTTTGGCAAAACATTTCCTGGCCCCGGCAGAAGCCGGAAAATATGCCCTGGTTTCGATAATTGGAAAAATAGTCTTCTTCCTGGGCGCTTTGGTTTCCCAGCTAATCCTGCCGTTTGTTAGCCGGAACGAAGGGGCAAATAAAGCATCTGAAAAAATTCTACTTTTTGTTTTTATAGCCACGTTTTTAGTCACTGGAGCAGGATATATAGTTTGGGGTTATCTTGCACAGTTCTCTGTCCCTCTGGTTTTTGGGGCAAAAGCTTTTCCGATTATCCCTTACCTTGAACCTTTCACCTTCGCAATGATTTGTTTTAGCCTTTCCCAAATTTTCGTCGGGTTTTACCTGGCTAAAAAAGTTTATACCTTTCCTGCAGCTGCATTCCTTTTAGCGATAGTCCAATATTTCTTTATTTCGTATTACCACTCAAATGTTGAAGCTATTGTCATGGGTATGTTTTTATTGGCCCTGCTGAATTTAATAGTAATGTCGTGTTTGCACTTTTTGGTTGAATACGTCAAAGTTTTTGAAAATAATTTAAAAGATTTTTTTGGTTTATTTACACGCGCTTTACCTTTTGATCCGCAACCCGGTAAAAAATTAAGGGTATTAATTTACAACTGGCGCGATATTAAACATATCTGGGCCGGTGGTGCTGAAAACTACCTGCATGAACTGTCTAGACTTTGGGTAGGGAAAGGTTACCAGAGGTAACTATCTTTTGCGGCAATGACAGTAAAAGCCCGAGGTATGAAGTAATTGACGGGGTACAAATAGTCAGGCGCGGGGGATTCTACATGGTTTATTTCTGGGCTTTTTTGTATTACGTATTTAGATTTAGAGGTCTTTATGATTTAATTATTGATTCCGAAAACGGAATTCCCTTTTTCACGCCTCTTTATGTAGGTAAGCCTAAGCTATTATTAATTCATCATATCCATCAGGAGGTGTTCCGTAATCATCTTTCCTTTCCGCTTGCAATAATTGCCTCATTACTGGAGGGAAAGTTAATGCCTTTTATTTATAAAAATCAGAAAGTTATTACTGTGTCTAATTCTTCAAAAGAGGAAATTTTAAAGCTCGGTCAGAATATATTTAGTTCGATAGAGATTATTAATCCGGGAATACACCCACAAAATTTTCTAAGCTTAAAGAAAACGAACTACCC
>JACPKO010000012.1 GCA_016186985.1 Candidatus Daviesbacteria bacterium | reverse complement strand
CGGGTAGTTCTCTAATATTTTAATCATAATATTACGTATTGATTCATCCAGATAACGCTGATCTCTTTCTGTAAGAACTTCAAATTGAACTTCAGACTCAACCCTCTTCCTGTCGACTCCATCTTCTTGAGGCACTTTAAGTGCATCGTGAATCTTTTCGTTAACTCTGCCTCTTCTCATATAGCCCTCGGCTTCCTGTCTGCTTCGCTCTAATTGTTCTTGTCTCTCTTTCTCTTCTTTCTCTCTTTCAGCTACCCTGGTCTTATTTTCTTCTGGCAATTTATCTACAACATCCTCTGCATACTTTAAAAGAACCTCGCTTATCTTCAATAAGCTTGCCTGGTCGCTAAATTTGGCCTCGATAGCTGAAATCTGCTCCAACAGTTCCGGATTGTTACCTAAGGTACTTGCATTAATATGTAAATTAATGTGATTAAATTGAACGTTGCCTGGAGTGCTTTCTGCAGTAGTTTGAGGAAGCCTCAGCGATATTCTGATTCCATTTGCAGTTTTGACTTCCATCTCCATAAAGCTCATTAGAGCAATTGACCTTATCGAATCACCTTCAGACTGACCAGCTGCACTGTTCAACTCTGTTATTATATTGCTTACTTCATCAGGAACTTCAACTAATGGAGTTGTTTCTCCGCCTCTTTCTATACGTCTTCTATCAACTTCTCCTAAATTTACTCTATTCCATCTAGCATCATAATACTCATTCTCGCCATTTTTAAATCCAACATCATCCTCCGCTATTTTATGCAATCTCTCTGTAGTTCGCTGCATCTTATCTAGTAACCCAACTTGCTCTATAGTTTCTAGTACGTGTTTGGGTCCTTCCGTTTTAGATAACTCTTCTTTTCTTAGTTTTCCCAAAAGTCCACCCAACCATCCTTTTCTTTCTTGTTGCTGTTGAGGGTTTTGAGCTTCTGGTTTAGTCTTGTCAATAAGTTGGCCTTCGGGACCAAAATGGGTAGCTCTAATTTCGGCTATAGCAGGGCGGACTTCAGCGCTCATATTTTTTGCTGCATATGGTTTGTCATGAGTTTTACAGCTTGATCCAGGTTACCCTGATGGATTAATTTTGTAGCTTGATCTACAGTAGCTTGTTTTTCTAACTCTTCCTTTGCTTTAAGATGTTGATGAACCACTCCGGCTAGCTCAACAAAATGATCATCCAGACTCGGTAGTATTTTATCTATCTGCTCATCAGTTAGATTGTCCGGAAGTGCTTGTAATACATATTTTGAAATTTGTGCAGCCCTTTCTATGGTTATCTGGTCTTTTTCAAGTTTATCAAGCAGTAGTGAGGCTATATCTTTTTGTAACTGGTATAGCTTAGGCGAGATCATAGAAACTTAAGTTTAATATATACTCATTTAATCAGATCAACTGACTGAAAGTAAAGAAAAGAATCGCTATCAGCAGAAAGTTAAAATACATAATGGGGATATTAAAAACCCACTTGTGATGCCAATCAATATGGTCTTTATGGAATTTTTTGAGTCCAAAATGGGGATTTAAAACAAACCAAAAAAAATCCTCAAGTAAAAAAATGAAGAAATACAGCCCTAAGGTTATCAATTCTTTTGACAGACTCCAGCGAGTCTCGAAGAAGAAGGGAAAATGTAAAAAACTAAGCACTGTCAGCATTAAATACAAATGATATCCCGTCAAAGGATATTCCCTCATAATAATCTTTGTCCATTTATTTTTTATCCTCCAGGTTGGCAAGTTTTTTGCCCAGCCGTGTTTACCTTCTATATTAATTTCAAGTTTGGCGATTAAAAAAGCTATTGAAACAGAGAAGACAAAAAGCGGTAGTATTTCCATTAACGATGCATAATATTATTTTGTTTGTTTTTTTGACCAGAGAAAAACCAGCAGCGAAAAAATAAGCAACATTCCTGCCTCAAAAAACAGGTAATAGTTATAGAAAGGCATCCAGATATAGATTGATGGCGTTTGACTAAAAATCTCAGAAAAATTGGTGACGAGACTGCTGTAGATTAAGTACGCTGCGTAAAATAAACCCCAAAACGAAACTATGTATAAAAAATTCCTATACTTTTCTAAATTTCTAGAAGCTTCGATCCCAAACAAACCCGCTAATATCGCAAACTCACCGTATAGATTTCCTATAAATTTTGCGTAAACCAGAGCGGGATTAGGCCAACTTATTGCGTCCAGTAGCTTGACATCAAAAACATACATTAGTCCGACAAGGATTAAATAAATGCTCGCAGCTACCAGATACCATTTTAATAAATATACAATGTTCATTTAAGAATCTGTGGGGGAATGTTTGCCGAATTCGTATTCTTTGACAATCGGGTTTCCCCGATATCCAAATATACGTGTATTAATAAACGAATTAATCATCATAAGCACTAACCTGATCCGGCCTTCTTTCCTTAACCGCCTGACTGAAGTATATATTTTTGGCTCCTCCAGTACTTCATAAAGTACCCCCTTTTTAGCAAACCTTCCAATCATTTCAATATCCTCCCCTACTTTAATTGATTCATCAAACCCGCCTAATTTTTCAAAAACTGACCGCTTGCAGTAAATATTAATTCCAACAGCCGCCGGCATAACGAATTTACCAACTCTGGTTCCTAAATTAGCTGCCTGAAAATAGGCTATATCTTTCCAGTGGTGCGAAAGGGGGAAATTTTCAGCAACAGCCAGCCTGGCATTCTTTTCTTCTGCTTCTTTAAGATATTTTTCCAGGGTTTTAGGGTCAACCAGGACTGTATCTGCGTCTAGAAAAAGAATTTTTGAAGATGAAGTTTTATTTACACCTAAATTTCTCTGCCTGGCTATTGAAAACTTGGGTATCTGGCAAAATTTAAGTTGTGGAAGTTTTTTTTGCCATTTCTTTATCTCCTGAATTGTCAAATCCCGGGAAGTTGCATCAACAAT
Organism: Candidatus Daviesbacteria bacterium; assembly: GCA_016186985.1. Classification (GTDB taxonomy): domain Bacteria; phylum Patescibacteriota; class Microgenomatia; order Daviesbacterales; family UBA10151; genus JACPKO01. The sequence continues at coordinate 11,477 of JACPKO010000012.1, read as the reverse complement.
AAATATCTCTTTTGGCCATACCGTTTGACTATATATTGAGTCTAGAAGCCTTCCGATATATTTTTCCTCGTTTAAAGTGGGAACTACTACCGCCAGGTCAACAGTTTTCATATGGAATTTTGGGTACAGATGATACAATTCTAGCACAATTATGAAAAAGGTTCTTATTTTTTTTCGAAGAAAATATTCAAGGTTCTTTTTCGTAATTGATAAAATTAGCGGGATACAATTATGAAAAAGGTTCTTATTTTTTATTCAAAAACCGGTTCAGGTCATCTACGGGCTGCAGAAGCTTTAAAGGAAGCGATTGAAGCCCAAAAGAGTGACGCCGAGGTCATATTGCATGAGGGTATGGAGAAAGGGCGGTTTGGAATACCAACCAAGGCTTCAGCCCTTTATGGTCATCTCTCCAATAAACTACAGCCTGTCTATAACTTTTTATACGTAATGACAAATAATAAACTGGGCACCCGGGCTTTAAGGTTTCTTGTTAAAAAAGGACTGGGCAGGAACCTGAAAAAAGTCATTGAGGAAACAAAACCTGATCTTATCATTAGCGTTCACGCCTTGCTTTCAAGATCAACAGTTAAAAAAACCACACATTCTGTCCCCTTCATTACGGTTGTAACAGACTTGGGGTTGCCTCACCGTATATGGTTTGACGAGGAAGCAGAAATGATAATCACTCCTACCAGAAGTATTGCTGAGGCTGCAAGACGCCTAGCTAAAAATACCCGCAAGGTCGAAGCTATTGATTACCCCTTAAAGAAACAATTTACTCAGAGACACTTAGGAAGGAAATTTAATAACACAATCCTGGTTTTGGGCGGAGGGGAAGGCGCCGGAGATATAAAAAAACAGACTGAAGTACTCCTAAGGGATAGTAACCGAATGCTTGTAGTCGTATGCGGTAAAAATAAGAGACTCTATAAAAAGCTTTCAGGGATTGATAACCCCCGGCTTAAGGTTTTTGGGTTTGTTGATAATTTGCCTGAGCTTTATAACCGGTCTGACATTGTCATTACCAAAGCAGGGCCGGGCACAATAGTTGAGGCGGCAACCCTTAAAAAGCCGCTCATCATTACCTCATGGGTTGGTATTCAGGAAAGAGACAACGTGGAGTTCGTTACTGAAAATAATCTGGGGATTTATGAGCCCAAAATTGAAAATCTTGGACGGGCGGTTGAAAAAATTTACCAAAACTATGATTATTACAACCGGGGTCAAAGCTTTTTCCAAAACGGCAGCAAAAAAATTGTTGAATATATTTTAAAAGAATACGATTAGAACCTAAGCTGCTGTTTTTTTCTTACCGACTATTTTTTCAAACTCCACTGTATCTAAAGTCTCTTTATCCAAAAGAGCTTTTGCAACTTTATCAAGCTTTGTCCTGTTTTTAACTAAAAGCTCTTTTGCCAGTTTATATGCCTTATCAATAATCTTTTTTACTTCATCATCAACTCTGGATTGTAAACTTTCCGAAATAGGCTCTCCTTCTTCCCCTCTCCAGGTTCCGAACATTGAGGTAGGTTTAATATTAATATTGCCGATATCAGACATTCCATATTGGGTTACCATTTCCCTTGCGATTGACGAAGCAACCTGCAAGTCATTAGTTGCACCTGTTGAGACATCATCAAAAATAATTTCCTCCGCTGCCCTTCCGCCTAAAGCTGTAGCGATTTGCTGCAAAAGCCTTGATTTGGTCTCATTGGACCTGTCTTCAGTTGGAGGAAACATTGTATGTCCTCCGCTCATTCCCCTTGAAACAATACTTATTCTGTGTACCGGGTCAACTAAAGGCAGGCTATGCCCGACAACCGCATGTCCTCCTTCGTGGTAAGCTGCAAGGTTTCTGTCTCTGTCGGACTGCAGTCTCCGTCTTTGAGGACCCATTTTAACTTTGGTCGCTGCTTCTTCCAAATCAACTGGTGAGATTTCTTTTTTAGCATCTCTGGCTGCAAGTATTGCAGCCTCGTTTAACATATTCGCAAGGTCTGCCCCGGAAAACCCGACAGTCCTTCTAGCCAGCCGTTCAATATCAACATCTTTGGTAAAAGGTTTTCCCTTCATATGAAGTTTTATAATTTGCTCCCTCTCTTTTAAATCGGGCAAGTTAATCAATACTCTCCTGTCAAACCTGCCCGGCCGCACCAAAGCCGGATCCAGTAAATCCGGACGATTCGTCGCGGCTATAACTATCACACTTTCATTAGGCGCAAACCCGTCCATCTCAACCAAAATCTGGTTTAGGGTTTGCTCTCTTTCGTCATGCCCGCCCGACATCCCCATTCCTCTCATCCGACCGATTGATTCGATTTCATCAATGAAGATGATCGCTGGCGCGCTTTTTTTCGCGGTTGCAAACATATCCCGCACCCTGCTCGCTCCAACACCTACGAGCATTTCCATAAATTCTGAGCCGGCTATGGAATAGAATGGGACACTGGCTTCACCGGCAATTGCCCTCGACAAAAGGGTGTTATGATTTATGAAACCGTTGGCTAAAAAGCTGTGAGTTTGTGGAACTGTAAAATCATATACTCGTTTAAAACCACTATCTTTTTTGGTCACCTTTGAGAAAAACAAATTCGCCTCAAGCAAACTACGCAGGTATTCTAAATTAGGAACAGCAATATTTAATTTTGAAGCGTAATCAACATACCAGCTAAGCATCTCTCTGGAAATGCGGTTTCTATCTCGGACCTTATCAATTTGATTAGCTAAATCACCTTTACTTAGTTTATGTTCAGAAATTGGTTTCCAGGAATCAACAAGCACTTGACTAATATTAGGGATAATATCGATATTAGTATTTGATTTGCCACCCATTTTTTCAACATGGCCTGATAATAAATCTTGCTTTCTTAAGAGCCTAAAACCTACCTGTTGATGAAACTGAAACAGAGATCCTCCTGTCATAAAAATTCGATAAACAGGCCGTTTATGCCATTTACCTATTACGTTTTTCTGATTTAAAGTAGCAACCACCCCCATATTTAGAAGCATCATCTGAACCTGATGGGCCATTTTTTCACTTACCGTAGCATACTCAAATTCAGCATGGGCCGAGCCCACAGAAGCATCCGTATCAAACAAACCTTGCAGGAAAGCTTTTTGTGTATCCTTTGGTGCCTGTAAAATAGTAGGTGGAATAGTTTTGTCATAGGATAGAAGATATGACATCCCGCACTCAAATAAGTATTTTTTAAACTGCCAGCTTGAGATAAGATAAGATTGATCATTTTTAGTAAGAGCATTACTGGAGTAATATTTTTTAGTATAGTCTTTGAAAAAACTAATGATTTGCTGATCAATACTAGTTAATCCTACCCGACCGGCATGGGACAAATTACCATCCCCGGTTAAAAGTCCCAGCAGATAAGCTGTCTCTGTATCCACAATCTTCGAATTACCAAAAAAGTTGCGGCCATATTGAATGGCAACATAATCATTTTCTTTAATCTGATCGAGCCTGCGGAATTTAAGTTTTCCGTCTTCTCCCATCACAACCACAGGGTGCTCAGGTGTGCCTTCAATCTCAAATCCCTGAGCCAATTGAGCCTTAACAGTTTCCTGTTCTCCCATATCAAACCAATGCGAAGCGAATCTGTCTTCTGAAATCACATCATCAGTATTAAAACTGGCAAGTCCTGCTCCGAAAACAAAATTGGTTTTTTGGTCAACATAGTAATATTTAGGGATATCTGCAATCTCCATCAAGCCTTTATTTGTCCAAACAATCGTATCTCCTGTTACGCATTTCCCTGTTCCCGGCGGCCCGACAAGCAAAACACCTTTTGGAGTCCTTGCACCGATTTCTTTATATTTTCCCGGATTTTTCAAAAAATCCACAACTTCTTCCAATTCCTTTTTTGCTTCGTCCACACCGGCAACATCAGAAAACTTGATTTGGGGCGCATCTTTGGTAAAAAGCCTGGCCCTGGATTGCCCGAAAGAAAAAATACCCTGAGCCCCATCTTTGGCTTGACGGAAAATAAAAAAGAAAAAAGCTACCATCAAAAGAATCGGCAGCACAGTCCCTATAACTGAGATCCAGTTGTCCTTCCAGGATATATCGGTTATTGCAATACTGACTTTACCCGGGTCAACACCTGCACTTTCCAGTACTTTATAAATTGACTCGCCGGCTTCTTTCCGGCTAATTGCATCTTTTTCTTCTCCACGGTAATCAACTTTGATTTTATCCCCTTCCAGACTGATTTTTTCTACCTTATCCTCTTTTATTTCATTTATCACCTGGGACAAAGGTATTTCTGAGCCTGTTTGAGTATTGCCTGAAAATCCGCCCAAGAGTATTAAAACCGCAAGCCCTATTAAAATATAGACCGCAATTGTTTTAATGGTTGTATTGAGGCGGTTTTTTCCATTCTTTTTTGAAAACGGATACGGAATTTTAGTTTTTGGTATTTTGATAAAATTTTTTGACGTAGGCATCAGGCGCAAAGTATAACACCCCGGACTATTTCTGCCAACTGCTCCTCAATTAACTGTCCGTATTGCCTCATTTATCTTTTCTGCTAAATTATTTTGTTCCTCTCCCAACCTTTCATCTTCTTTCAAATAAGCATTTTCCGCTTCGGTCAACCATTTATTTGAGGTGATTTTTTCAACAATCGGCCGCAAGTTACTTATTCTGCTGTCAATAATTTCCAAAAGCCGGTCAATGTCTTTTTTATGCGAGTTATAAAATCCAGCCTCCTCTTTGAGCTTCCTCCAGGATGGACTGATTTCTTCAAGGCTTGTAAGTCCTTTTTTAAATGAGTTGATCTGATCCTGAGGATAATTTGGTGGGACATAGCCTGCAAAGTGCTGGACTATAACCTGGGTCGGGCAACCGTTAATCTCCCCCTCAACTTCTGCAATGCCAATCTCTTCAATATCTTTGTCGGTTATAACACCGGCAGATTTTTTAAATTCGGAGAATCCTTGCACCAACTCATCAGAGGAATAATATCCCTGGATTATGCTTTCACCCCGTACGGGATTCCAATAACCGCTTTGCGCAAATGCTTTATCAATAGTAAACCCGGATTTGCTTGCTTCGAAAGAAAAATCATTAAACTTTAAAATATTTTTCCCCCGCAAAGAGGCTGAAGTTTCAAGACCCTGTTGATATTTTAAAGGCTTTAAACCCTGATCCTGTCTCAAAGAATTTAGAAATTCCAGATACTGCTTTTTATCGAGTTTAATTTTTGATTCTTCCCCGTTATCTTTGGCCGTGTCTCTGAATTGTTTGTCCCAAATACGCCTTTGTCTTTCCAAAGGGAGGAGATACCCGATGTCCTTATCGTCAATTAACCCAACCTCGTGACGGGAATCATTGCTGGCTTTGCGGTTGTCTCCTAAAACAAAATATCTACCCTCAGGAATAGTCAGTTTTGTGCAATCGGCTAAAAACTCCCCACCGAATGTTGACCGGGCTCTGGCCGTATAAGGCTCGTTAATGCTTTGTCCGTTAATCAGGATTTGCCCTCCCCGGATTTCTACTGTCTCGAAAGGTAAACCAATTATTCTTTTAACAAAACCGGCAACTTCTTTACTGCCAAACTCTTTTGCCTCGATTTGATCGGTTTTGGAGTTTCTAAATTCAACAATATCGCCCCTGCCAATTTTGAAGCGCGTATTCGGATACGCATACATTCCAACAACAGCCACCAGTTCATTGGCCTGCTCCTGGGGCGTATGACCTTGCCCTTTTGGAAAAGTCGGGTACATCGAACCTGTGCCTGAGATTGGAATTTTAATTGTTGTAAGTGCTGTTAATTGGGAAGCAGTTTTTTTAAATTGGGTATCAACTGGACCAAATACTAAAAAACCCAGTAACAAACTTAAGAAGACAGGCAAGACTAGTTTGGACATTAATGATATTTTACAGGTTTTGAAAAACTATTTTATAGGGATGTTAATAAATGGGGTGGATCCTGAACCTACGACTTGGGGCATTACCCCATTCCATTTTTTTATCGCCTCAAGCTGCAGATACTGGTCATTTAAAGTCTGCCGCTGCAGGGCCTGGGCTTCAGCAAACCCTTTGGCCTCAGCAACCTTTGCCTGGGCTGCTTGCGAAGCCTGCTGGACCTCAAATTCAGCCTTTTTAACAAGCTGCTCAGCAATTACTTTTTGCTCAATTGCTTTAGAATATTCCGGAGAAAAATAAACAGCCCGCAATAATACTTTGTCTACGATTATATTTTTATCTTTTAAAAGTTCGGCAATTTCAGAAGTCATAATGGCTTCAGCCTCTTGTCTTTTTTCAGAATAAATCTCCGGGGCGGTGTAACGGGAAATTACCATCCGTATTTGTGAGCGGGAAAACGGCCGGATCAGCTTATTAACATAATCAATACCAACAGTTCTCCAAAGTTCCGGAGCCTTACTTTTATCAATCCTAAAAAGAACTGTTGCATCAACTTTGACAGATTGACCGTCTGAAGTTGGTGCGTCCAAAGAATCGTCCCGCCTTATTGCTCCCTCATCGGCAGCAGCAGTCATGGTGTATTCCTGGAGCCTGGCGTCAAATAACTGGACTTTTTGCCAAAAAGGGATCGTAAGGTTTAAACCCTCGCCTAAAACCCTGTTTTGAATACCGGTTCCCCGGTCGTATAGAGCTCCAACATTACCTGCAGGTATAAATACAAATGTTGAACTTATAAGCCAAATGATCAGTCCGGCAATGATTATCCACTTGAAAAACCTGAAGTTTAAGTTGGGTCTTGGGATTTTATCTATTATTACTTCCTGCATTGGTTAAACATAGTAGATAATGGGTTCGGCGTCAATAGGAAGTTGTGGTACAATGGTACTAATATGAATTGGGTCGCAACTAATATAAGGTTTCCTGAAGACCAATATCAAAAACTCAAATATAAGGCTGCTAAAGAACGGCGTAGTATCGCTTCGGTGGTACGAGAAGCTACGGCAAAGGTAGTTAAGCCTGATGAGACAAAACCAGAGTTAAAACTTAAGGCCAAAAAATTCATGGCTGAGCTGGAAAAAATTGCTCAGGGAAATGCTAAATACACTAAAGGTTTTGATTCGGTTAAAGCTCTTCGCGAGATCAGATATTCAAAATGATAGTTATTGATGCGTCAGTTGCCAACAAATTGGTACTACCCAATGAACCAGACTACGCTCTAGCAAAGTCTATATTGGAAAAACACATTTTACAAACAGAGGAAATTTTAGTCCTGGATTTTCTTTTTTATGAGGTGGCTAACACTTTGGCAACTAAAAGCAGTATCTCTTCTATTAGGATGGTGAACTCACTCACTAAGATATATGCGGCTAATTTAAAAATCTACTGTCCTGCAGAAGTTGAGGTGAAGGAAGCAGCAAAATTGGCAAAACAATATAAAACTTCAGTTTATGACATGATCTACGCAGTAATCGCCAAAAACCATAAGATTATTTTGATCACCGCAGATGAAAAGTTTATGAAACAGACAGGATTTAAGTGGGTTAAATTGTTAAAAGATTTTTAGCGGATTTTGGAGCCTGGGGGGACCTGTCCTGATGGAGTTAAAAAAACTGGGCCATCCTCAGTGTCCGCAGCCAGTAACATTCCATTTGATTCATTTCCCATCATCATTTTGGGCTCTAAATTAGCCACAACAACCACTTGCTTACCCACCAGATCCTCTGGTTTATACCATTGTTTCACCCCGGCTAGGAGTTGGCGGGGCTCTTCTTCTCCTATATCTACCATCATCTTTAACAATTTATCAGCACCTTCTATTTCTGAAGCCTCTAAAACAGTTCCTACTTTTAGCTCAAGTTTTGCAAAATCATCAATTACGGCCATTTATTTTGTTCCTAAACCGACTTTTTCTTTAACTTCTTTTAAGGTTTGCTCTGCAATCGGGCGGACTTTATCTGCCCCTTCCTTTAACATTTTTTCAATAGTTTCCGGTTCTTCCATTAACTTCCTGTATCTTTCCTGTAAAGGCTTTAGGTTTTCGATAATTACCTCTGCTAATTCCTTCTTAAATTCTCCATAGCCCTTACCATAAAATTTAGCCTCAATTATTTCCCTACCCTCTCCCGTTAAAGTTTCATAAATTTCGAGCAGGTTATATATCCCGGGTCTTTTTAGATCGAATTTAATCTTACCTTCTGAATCAGTTGTAGCTTTCATGATCTTTGAGCGTAAAGTATCTTCATCATCCAATAAATTCAAGCTTCCTCCGGGTAAACTTTTACTCATTTTTTTGGTCGGATCATCTAAGCTCATAATTCTTGCAGCTATTGTTGAAATCTTTGGCTCCGGTAACTTAAATGTCTGTCCATAGATTGAGTTAAACCGGTCTGCAATATCCCGGGTGATTTCAACATGCTGCTTTTGATCCTCGCCTACAGGTACTTCGTCGGTTTGATAAAGTAAAATATCAGCTGCCATTAAAACCGGGTAATCAAATAACCCAACGCTCACAATTTCTCTTTGGTCCCCGGACTTACTGCGAAGCAGGAAGCTTTGCTTATCTTTAAATTGGGTCATCTTATTCATCCATCCCAATGGGGTATTTTCTTTTTAATTCCTTTGGATCCTGGGGAACAGTTATCGCATGAAGATCCACAATACAAAATATATTATCTTTCTCGTCCTGATCACTCACCCATCTTTTAATAGCACCTAAATAATTACCTAAGTGTAAATCCCCCGAAGGCTGGATTCCTGAAAATACTCTTTTTTTCATTTTTTTAATTCCTCCAAAAAACTTTCTACTTTTTTAAGATAATCTTTTGGGTTTTCATTAATTATATCCAAAACCGCGCTTCCTACAACTGCTATGTCTGCATACTCTTTTATCATGTTAACTCTTTCGCGGCTGGAAATCCCAAATCCTACAGCCAAGGGAATATCAAAAACAGATTTTACCTCCTTTAAATATTGGGTGATTTTCGGATCCAACCCTTTTTTGGCATCAGTTATTCCCTGCCTGGCTGTAACATATATAAAACCACGGGCAACCTTTTTATTTATTAACAGTCGTTTTTTGTTAGAAGCCGGAGAAATCACATGGATATGAATTAACCCGTTTTTCTCGCAAGCCTCAAAAAACCCTTCGCTCTGATTCTCTTCAATCGGCATATCGGGAACTATCAATCCGTATATCCCTGACGCTTTTGCATCTTTGCAAAATTTTTCAGTTCCGTATTTAAAAACCGTGTTGTAATAAGCCATGAACAAAAGCGGTGCAGAAATTTTCGGTGATAGTTTCCTTGCCAAATCAAACGCGTCCTTAACTTTAGTACCGGACCGCAGGGAATCCTCGCAAGCTTTCATAATTGTCGGCCCGTCTGCCAATGGATCAGAGAAAGGAATTTGCAGTTCGATGAAATCAATGCCAAGCTTATCCATCATCAATACCAGTTTTTCAGTTCCGGCAAGGTCCGGATACCCCACCACGACATGGGTCATAAAGCCTAATTTTTTTTCTATTTTAAGTTTATCCAGCCGCAGACTAATATTATTCATTTTTCAAAAAATCCTTCAGGAATGAGTAAAAATTTTTGTCTTTAAAAGCCTCTGCGACAATAAAAAGATCCTTATCTCCCCTCCCGGAAAGGTTAACAACAATTACTTCTTTCTTAGAAAGTTTGGGCGCAAGTTTTAGAGCATAGGCCATAGCATGGGCAGACTCCAAAGCCGGAATTATTCCCTCAAAAGACGCTAAAGTTTTAAAAGCATCCAGTGCTTCCTTATCTGTGACCGATTCAAATTCAATCCTTCCTTCTTCTTTTAAAAACGCAAGTTCCGGACCTATCCCGGCATAATCCAAACCCGCAGAAACAGAATGTGTATTCATCACCTGACCATCCTCGTCCTGCAAAAAATACGACTTAAACCCCTCAACAACTCCGACCGAGCCGCCCTTAAAACGCACAGCATTATCTCCTTTTTTTGTGCCTCTTCCCCCGGCTTCAACCCCAATTAATCTGACTTGCTTTAAAGGCAAGAAATTATTGAATGCACCCATCGCGTTACTTCCTCCCCCAACGCATGCAACGACATAATCAGGCAGTTTTTTCTCAGCACCTTTTAACTGATTTTGGATCTCCTCACCGACAATTTTCTGAAAATCCCGGGTCATAGTTGGATATGGATGCGGTCCAACAACTGAGCCTAAAAGGTAATATGAGTCCGAAACATTTTCGATCCAATCCTTTAAGGCTGCATTTACAGCATCCTTTAAGGTTTTATTGCCATACTCAACCGGCACAACTTTTGCACCCAGCTGTTCCATCCAAAATACGTTCGGCCGCTGCCGGGCAATATCGGTCTCCCCCATATAGACTACACACTCCATCCCAAACTTTGCCGCCACAGTTGCGCAGGCTAGTCCATGCTGGCCTGCTCCTGTTTCAGCTATAATCCTTTTTTTACCCATTCTTTTGGCAAGTAATCCCTGTCCAATACAATGGGTGATTTTATGGGCGCCGGTGTGATTTAACCCTTCATTTTTCAAATAAATCTTTGCGCCTCCCAATTTTTCAGTCAGATTTTTTGCAAAAACCAAAGGTGTTGGACGACCGCAGAAATTTTTCAGAAGATCCAAAAATTCCTTTTTAAATTCCGGATCTTTTTTGGACGATTCATATGCCACCTCAAGCTCTTCAAGAGCCGGGATTAACATTTCAGGCACAAATCTTCCGCCAAATTTTCCAAAGTGTCCGCTAGGCATTTTTAACCCTTTCAATAAATGATTTTATTTTTTCCAAATCCTCAACCCCTCTTGTTTCAATACCTGATGCCACATCAACTGCGAATGGTTCAACCGCTCTTACAACCTCAACAATATTAAGAGGAGTTAAACCTCCAGCTATGAAGATTTGGTAACTTTTACAAAGCATGTTTAATTTCTCTAAATTTAACATTTTTCCCTGTCCCTGTTTAGCGCGGTCTGCTAAAAAATACTGCACATTAAAACTCTTGATATTTTTAACAACTCTATTAAGATCAAAATCCGATTCAAGGGCGAGAGTTTTAATAACCGGATGGTTTAAACTATCAATATATTCCTGATTTTCGTCACCATGAAGCTGTACAAAATCCAAATCCAAAAAATCCGCAATTTTATTGACTTCCTCAATTGACTGATTTTGAAAAACCCCAACAACGTTAACCTGGCTCTTAATCTGGGTAATTATTTGCTTTGCAAACTCGGGCGATACTTTTCTTCTTGAACCCGAAACAAAATTAAAACCCAAAAATTTTGCCCCTGAATAAACTGCGGTCTGCGCAGCGACCAGGGATCTTATTCCGCATATTTTTACCTGTGTTTTCATCGGAGTCTTTTCAAAAACCCACTAATATTTGATGCTTTCATTAAATTTGTACCTATTAAAACTGCCTCCGCTCCTGCTTTTTTGTATTTTGTTACTTCATCTCCTGTAACAATACCTGAAAACCCAAGCTTAATGTATTTTTCGGGAACTTTTAACAAAAGTTTTAT
>JACPKO010000011.1 GCA_016186985.1 Candidatus Daviesbacteria bacterium | reverse complement strand
CGATTGAACCCGCCATTTTCTCCCTGCTTAAAACATTGTGTCCGTGGGTTTTCAGGGAATGCTCAAAAGCCTGGTAAATTAATTCTGTAGTATTTAAAAGCGTACCGTCTATATCAAATAAAATTACTTTAATTTTCATTCTCAGATTTTAACTCGTATTTTTTATACGATCGTGTAAAAAATACGAGTCAAATCAACTTTACTACTTAAGACCACCGGAAACTCTTACTTTTGCCAAAAGATCCAGGTCTTCAAGCAACCTATAGCAGCCGCGGACAACCGTGGTCAAGGGATCATCTGCTACCCAAACCGGAATTTTTGTTTCCTCAGAAATCCGCCTGTCTAAACCCCGGGTTAAAGCTCCTCCGCCGGTGATGATTATTCCCCGCTCTAAAATGTCCGACAGAAGCTCAGGAGGGGTCTCTTCCAAAACTTCATGGATGGCGTTAATAATTTGACTGATTGTTTCGGATAACGCCTCGCGGATTTCAATAGAAGTTATCCTGAGTGATTTTGGAAGTCCTGAGGCAAGCTCCCGTCCCCTGACGACCGCTTCTCTTTCTTTAGAAAGAGGGGCAGCTGAGCCTAATTCAATTTTAACATCTTCTGCTGTCCGCTCACCAATCAAAACCCCATAACGCATTCTCATGTAGGAAATTATGTCCTCGTCAAGCTCATCTCCGGCAACGCGCAAACTTCTGTTTAAAACCATCCCGCCTAAAGAAATGACAGCAATCTCAGTCGTCCCTCCTCCAATATCAACCACCATTGAACCTTCCGGCTCCTCAATTTTTAAATTAGCACCAATCGCGTCTGCCATAGGCTCCTCAATCAAATATGCCTCCCTTGCACCTGCAGAGATTGCCGCGTCCTGAACCGCCCTTCGTTCAACTTCCGTAACCCCGGAAGGGATTCCAATTACTACCCTTGGCCTGGGGATTTTTGGGAAACGGGAAGGCAGTTTATGGACTTTCTGGATAAAATGCCGAAGCATTGCCTCGGTTGTATCAAAATCCGAGATTACTCCATCCCGCAAAGGCCTGACAGCTTCGATAACCTGAGGGGTCCTGCCAATCATTCTTTTGGCTTCTGAGCCTATTGCCAAAACTTGTTTGGTTTTTCTGTGGATTGCCACAACCGAGGGCTCACGGATTATTATTCCTTTACCACGAACCGCAACCAAAGTATTGACTGTCCCTAAATCTATACCTATATCATGGGAAATAAGCTGCCAAAACCTTCCAAACATAATGGTTTGCAGTTTAGCATAAGGAGAGGTTACTGACTACATGTAAACGGATGGCCGGGGTCATTTTTTACCATTCCGCCCCATTCAACCACGCTAAAGGAGGGAAGAGGGAGGAGGGAAGAGGGAGGAGGGAAGACAGGAGGCTCAACTGCCTTTGGAGAATCCAAGCGCTCGAAATAAACCCTAACCCTGTTTATTGAATCAGGTTTTGGTGTAATTTCCAGTTTTTCTATTTCATCAACATTTCCCGGATCAACAATTCCCACAAAATAATATGGGGATTGAGGCAAAGCTTTAATCCAATATTGCACAAAATCCTCTGTCTCTTTCTTATTCAATCCCAGTTTTGGCAGGATTGTTTTGAAATGATCCTCTAATGGTTTAAACCACTCCTCACTCTTCACTCCTGACTCTTCACTCTTTATAACCCAGCCTTTAGCCGGCTTATTAATGGCGTTGTCATAAATTTTGCTTTCATAATACAGATAATCATAATCCTGGCTGAGAGCTGATGGCGAAGAGCTTAAAGCATTTAGTTTCCCACTGGGCTCTGCCCAGACAGTCCATCCACGCTCAAAGTCGTATGGAGGATCTACATACGTCAATTCTCCCCTGGGAAAAACCTTAACATTTACCAGTTGCTTTTGCTTAGGATACAAGTAAATTGCCGGCTTGCACTCTGGCGTCCACCACGATTTAGGGAGTAATTTTGCCTGTTTAACCACAAACCATTCAAGCTGCAGCTGCTCTTTAATATCACTAGCCTTTTGACTCGGAACAATAACAACCGGATCAATCACAGATTCTATCCCGACATCTACGCACTTTAAAATATTTTCAGCATGAGGTATAGGGGGTTTGGTGACATCCTGGTAGATATCAATAATCTCCAGTTCTGCATCTTTCACTCCTTTAATTTCTGCAACTGCCGAAACCGTTTCCGGGATACCTGCATCAGTTAAGTGACGTAAAAAAACTAACCCATATTCAGTAAAGTTAATATCAGTTTTTCCGTCTTCTGTATTAAAATCATAACTCCTCCCGCTCTCCGACGACGGATACAAAATCTGAAAATTTTTACCGTTTACAAAAATATTTGGCCCTTCCTCAACGTGGTGTCCGCCTTTATACCCGCCTGGCTTAATAGGCACATTTACTTTGATTAACTTATGTGTGGAAATCTGGGTCCCGCCTGGCTCCGTAGGAATATCAATGGTTTGAGCATTGGCATCATTTATAAACTCCCTGCAGTATCTAAATCCGTCATTTTTTGAAAAATTTTGAAGGGGAAATTTAAAAGGGAAAATCAGTACAGCACTAATAAGGGCAAAAATTATCAAAACTAGTGAGATATAACCTTTTTGGGAATGGCAGAAATTAGCAGGCAGCATAGAAACTATATTAAATATACGCCAGATCACTTGTTTTGTACACCTTAAGTCGATTAATATTGAACCGTTCATGTTAATCAAACTATTGCGCCTGGCTTTTTATCTACTTTTTTGTCTAACTCCGTTTGTCTTCAACAAACTAAACTCTGAACTGTTTGAGTACAACAAAATGATTACCGTTTATGCCCTGGCGATAATAACCACGGGGCTCTGGATTATGAGGATGGTTTCGGAAAAAAAGTTGATCTTCAAACGGACAGTTTTAGATATTCCCCTTGCACTATTTCTCCTGGGTCAAATCATATCCACGATTTTCTCAATAGACCCCCACATTTCAATTTGGGGTTATTATTCGCGCTCAAACGGCGGGCTTTTGTCAATTATTTCATATATTATTTTGTACTACGCCTACGTCTCGAATTTTGAAAAAGAAGATGTTTTAGGGTTTTTAAAGGGGGCTGTGATTGCCGGATTTTTTGTCTCGCTCTATGCGATCCCTGAGCATTTTGGTCTTTCACCTTCTTGTGTAATTTTAACGGGGGATTTTAGCGCATCCTGCTGGGTCCAGGATGTGCAGGCCAGGGTTTTTGCCACTTTAGGCCAGCCTAATTGGCTGGCAGCTTATTTGGGGATGCTTATTTTTCCCGCAATTTATTTTTTAATGACCGCAAGAACCAAACTACAACTCTTTACTCTTTACTTTTTACTCTTTACTCTGTATCTGGCCTTCACTTTCACCTACTCCCGAGGCGCAACTTTAGGATTAATCGCAGGCTTTGCAGTTTTAATACTATCCCAATATTTAGCTTCCCACCTTAAAGGTGCAAAGCTAAATAAAGCGGATTTTAAACTTTTAGGAATTGTCCTGGGGGGATTTCTTCTAATTAACCTGTTTTTTGGCTCGGCTTTGACAGAAGTGCGGCTCTTGAAAAACCCGGCTGTCCCTCTAAGGCCAGGTTTCACCCAGGCTGCAGCCCCTTCAGGTACACAGCTGGAAAATGGGGGAACAGAATCCGGCCAAATCCGTTTGATAGTTTGGAAAGGGGCGCTGGATATTTTTAAAGCTTATCCCTTGTTTGGTTCCGGGGTTGAGACTTTTGCTTACGCTTATTATCAGTTCCGTCCCAATGAACATAATCTGGTTTCGGAATGGGATTTTTTATACAACAAAGCGCATAACGAGTACCTTAATTATCTGGCAACGACGGGGGCTTTTGGATTTATAACTTATCTGGCAATAATCATAACCTTTATCATATACAGTATACAGTATACAGTATACAGTAAAAACAAATCCCAGCATACTGCATACAGCATACTACCTGCTGCTTTGCTTGCAGGCTATATTTCATATCTCATTCAGAACTTTTTCTTATTTTCTGTTGTCACTATATCCATTTTTTTCTATCTTTTTCCCGCTTTAGCATTTGTTTATCTGCAGAAAACCAGGCAGTTATCAGACAAAAACGTTATTGCCGGGACTATTAATTCTCTTTTGGTTTTGGTGGGGAGGAAAAAAATTATTTTCCGGGCAGTCCAGGTTTTGATAATAGTTATCGTTTTGCTCATGCTTAATTCGCTTTATTCAATTTGGGAAGCGGACACTTTTTACAAAAAAGGCACTGATTACAATGACCTTGGCAATCCTGGTAGGGCTTATAATTATCTTGTTGGGGCCGCGAGACTTAATTCTAAAGAGCCTCTATATCTCTCCGAGCTTGGGAATGCTGCCGCCGCGTCTGCGCTCGCGCTTTCAACTGAAGATTCATCCACATCAGGTGAACTTAAGGATGATTCATTATTTTTTACTGAATTAAGCCTTTCTATGAGTCCGGTTAACACAACAATCTTAAGGACGGCTATTAAGACTTATTTCCAGCTTAGCCTGCTTGACCCTGCTTTTAAGGCAAAAACTTTGGAAATTGTGGATAGGTCGACTGAACTTGCACCAACTGATCCAAAACTTCTTCTTAATAAGGCCGTTATATTAACCCAATTTGAAGAACAGGCTGACGCTATATCGGCTTTGGAGAAAGCAATCAAGATTAAACCTAATTACCGTGAGGCCAGACTTAACCTGGCTGAGCTTTATATCAAAGCCAACCAGAAAGATCGCGCCAAAGAACAAATTGATGCCGTAGTAAAACTTATCCCGGGCGACCCTGAGGCTTTAAAGCTGCAAGAGCAACTAAAATGAAAAGAATTGGCGAGGCCCTGGGTAAATTCCCGGCTGTAAAAAGGCCAAAAAACATTTCCACTGAATTTCAAATGTATGGGGTTTATTTAGCGGAACAATTGGAAGATACGAAACATTACTCACTTTACATTAAGCTTGCCAAAACCCTTCCACGGAAAATTCTTGATGAGGCTTTAAGCTATGTGAAAGATTATCCAAATGCTAAATCTAAAGCTAAGCTCTTCATGTGGAGAATGAAACAAATTAGAGTCGAGGTTTTATCGGAATAAACTCCAGGGGAAGTGTTTTCTCCGGGCTTGGGCCATAACAAACGGTTGTTCTATAACCCGCTCGAGCAATCCCTCTTGTATATATCTAAAATCTTTTGTATGTAACTCAATTATAACCCCATCGGGTTCATCTTCTGGGCCGGTTTCAAACATCAGCGCCATAGCCAAACCCCCTTCTTTTCCCGGTTGTGCAACCTTCAGTAGATACTCATCCCGGTCAAAATACCTGAGTCTCTTACCCTTCCGGGCCCTTCTGAGATCATCTATAAAAAGATCGTGTAAGTCGCTGTTTTCTTTACGGTCATATAAAAATCCTTCTTTATCAACTACTCCTATACCGCTGGCAAGACAATCTATCGGCCTTATTTCTTCGGCATCAAGATTTTCAATAACCAAATTTCCACTACCAGGATCAACAGTATCACTAATTAAATGTAGTCTGTGATCTTCTATACTGACCCAAAGGGAAAATCGCTCCTTAGGAAACTTAAATAACCCGGGATGCCACCAGAGACGATTGCCCTTGAAGGAAGCTAAATTCCCGGTTAATTTATTTCCATTTGGAGTAATTTTTTCCCAGTCAATACCCAGTGGGGACGTTCGAAAAACTCCCGGCAACCCGGATTGATTGTAAATTTGTGATCCATATATAACATTGAGGCCAGGCTGAAAGAGATTTCTATCAATTATCTGTCTTTGCGCTTCAGTCAGAGGAGCGGGCCCGGTAGATAGCTTTTCTTGCATGGCCGCAAGTATATGTGGGAATGGTTAATTCAGTCAACCCTGCCTAAAATCTCATCTAACAACTTTCCAAAAGACATGCTAAAATTTCACCCATGCAATTAGTCATAGCGCCTGATAATAAGTTACGGATAAAAACTAAACCTGTAAGGAAATTTACCCCGAGATACAACCAAATTATAAGGGATATGATTAAACTTGCCAAAACTTTTCTGGATCCGGAAGGCGTAGGACTTGCCTCGACCCAAGTCGGAATGGATGAGGAGTTTTTTGTGGCAAAAATGGATGACGGAAATTTTAGAGCTTTTTTTAATCCTAAAATCCTAAAATTCTCCAAAGTAACAAAAGTTTATACCGAAGGCTGTTTATCTATCCCCAATTATTGGGGCGAGGTGAAGCGGCATTTATGGATAGACGCGCAGTATCAGGATTTGTCGGGTAAAGTTTTCAAGGAAAGACTAAAAGGGCTTGAGGCGCATATTTACCAGCATGAATGCGACCACCTCCAGGGAAAATTGTTTATGGACCATATTTTGGAGCAAAAATCCAAACTCTTTAAAGTTATCGGCAAGGACGCTGCTGGTGCGGATATTTATGAACAAGTACCATTGTAAATTTAAAAGGTAAAATGCAAAATGCAAAATTACAATTTAAAATTCAAAACCAAATTAATATCATTCCACAAATAATTTCAACACGACCTGATCTTTTACAAGTAAATAAATTTATCTCTAAAAATTTAAGGAAGACTAAAATATTTGAAGAAATGAGAATTGTTTATTTTGGGACACCAGATTTTAGTGGATATGTGTTAGAAAAACTAATAGAATTTTGTCAAAATCCACCTCAACATTTAGCTTCCCACTTGTCAAGTGGGAACTCGAATTTTCTAAAGTTTACTATCCAAGCTATTGTGACTACTAGTACTCAGTCTCCCGTTGCTTTAGTTGCCAAAAAAAATGGTTTGCCAATTTTAGAGCCAAAACAATTGGATGTAAATTTTATTAAAAGCCATTTATCATTTTTGGATGCAGACTTATATATAGTTGTGGCTTATGGACGAATACTGCCAAGACTTTTACTAGATATCCCAAAATTTGGATCAATAAATATCCATCCCTCAAAACTGCCTCTATACCGCGGTCCTTCCCCAATACAGGCTCAAATTTTAGACGGAATAACAGATTCCGCTATAAGTTTTATTTTAATGGATGAAGAAATGGACCACGGGCCAATACTTTATCAGGAACCGTACCAGATTTTAGAAACCGATACATTTGAATCTTTATGCCAGAAAATGTTTGCCAAATCAGCCGAGATTCTTCCCAATGTAATTAATGATTTATCAAAAGGTAAAATTACGCCAAGGTTACAAAATCACGCTATAGCGGAGTATTGTAACCTTGTCAAAAAGCAAGACGGATATTTTGACCTGCCTGTCGGCAGGCAGGTATTGAACTTACAAAAGTTGGATCGTATGGTCCGGGCTTATTACCCCTGGCCGGGAACTTGGACAAAATGGAACGGAAAAATAGTCAAACTTTTCCCGGAGGGTAAAATTCAAATGGAGGGAAAAAATGTTACTGACTTAAAATCTTTCCTAAACGGCTACCCTGATTTTCCTCTAGCTTAAAACTATTGCTAAGGCTATTAAAAGAGCGTACAATCCTCAACTTATGAAAGACTCTGAGCAGAGAGTTCACTTATCGCTAGGAAGTCACGGTGCTGAAGATGTCGCAAAAATCCCTTCGATACATCAATCAGTTTTAGCTTTTTTTAGTATCGACCCTAGAGTTAGAAATTTATATTTTCTTGAAAGTTTTGGCGTGGATTCTAACAGGGCAGAAAATTTACAAAAAAGAGCAAGAAGAGACTCCCATTTCGCAATCACCTTAAAAGCAAATTTAGGAGAAGGTGTCGCTATAGAAGATGTAGAAGACTTTAGATCATATATTGCTCAGGGCCGTTTCCCCCCTTATGCACAAACTGACAACGAAAGTACCTTATTTAGTCTTGCCCACGCTAACATGCTCGATGAAGTCGCAAAGTCCAGAAGATTTGAGGCAGTCTGGGAAGCTTATGATCCGTCCGTAATGCGCGTTCTTAACAGACAACTCTCAGAACATAGCACATATGACCGAAGACTTTACGAGGCGGTTCAAGCAGAAAATTTTGAAAGCGCTCTCGACAATTATCAACTTTCAAGAGCCCAATACAGGGCTTTTCAGAACACAAGAGATCGCAGCATTAGCAGAACCGTGACCGACACACTTCGTCGGGCAAATAAAGCAGGTGTATCAGTCGCATACTTTATCCGGTTGGGAGAACAGCATCGTTTTGTAGCGGACTACATCTCAGACATTTTAGGGAAAAAATAGAAAATAGAATTCGACAAAATGGAGAGACTGCCGTAGACGAAGGGGATCAAGCCTTAGGTTTACTGGAATCTTTAGTTGACCATGTATTACAGGAACAAGGAGTCCCCAGGATTACCAGGTCTGTCATACTTCAGCGAGTAGTCACCTCAGCATCTACCCAGGACGTTAAGGATTTAATAGGATCAGTACCTCACCTAGGATTAACTAACGCTGTTGTCAAATTAATAGCCTAAAAAGTATTATTGTTAATCTTTCCTAAACGGCGCTCCCCAGATTTTCCTTTAAATAATTTTTCGTGGTAAAATATAAATATGAAAACAAGAATCATAAAAGATCCCCGTATCTTAGCTGGAAAGCCTACTGTTGCAGGAACAAGAATCCCTGTAACTCTTGTTCTGAATCTTTTGGCTCATGGTCAAACTTTTGATGATATACTCAAAGAATATCCCAGCCTGACTCACGAAGACATAAAAGCTGTTATTAAATATGCCGAAAAAACAATAGAACAGGCCAATTCTAAAGATTCCCATCTAGTGATTACAACACATGAAGTTCCTCGTCGATGAAAACTTAGGAACAGGCGTAGTAAGATTTTTAAAAAGTCTTAATCATTCTGCAGAACATATCATTGGTAAATTCTCGGGACTTCCAGATACAGATGTCCTAAATTTTGCCTTTAAGAAAAGCTTTATCGTTTTAACCACTGACAAAGACTTCGGAGAGATGGTTTTTAAGAATAAGCAATCACACTGTGGAATTTTACTTTTTAGGCTAAAAGACCAAACTACAGAAAATACAGTCCTCGCTTTGGAATATGTCTTATCAAAATACGGCTTAGGATGTGAAGAAAAATTTATTGTAATTACCGAGAAAGATGGTCATTTTAAAACTAGAGATAGGAGTTAGATCAGGCTGAAGCGGTGGAAATTTCAATAGGTTTGGGAGCAGCCCATTTAGGCTTTACAATCCTTAAACATTTTGTACAGTACATATTCCCTTTAAATTTATGAAGGTTTGGTTTTTGGGTGTTTTTATGGATTTGAGCCCGCAACGGCCACTCGGAAGCACCGGAGCTTCCTTTTTGGTGTCTGGACCAGCTTCTTATATGGGATTTTTTAGAGCAAAGTGTACAAGTAGCCATACGTGTTATTCGTTTTTCGTTCATGGTAGAATAACATAATTCGATTTGAGTTTCAAATCGTAATAACCAAGTATCCAAGATACAAGTAACAAACAATTACCAAGAACCAAATTCAAAGTTCCAAATTCTGTTTGTTATTTGAAATTTGTTTGTTTCTTGTAATTTGATACTTGATATTTCCATACCTATGGCAGAACTTATCGCATTATCAGTAATCATCTTAATATTCTCAGTTATAGTCCATGAAGTCATGCATGGATATGTAGCTTTAATGTTTGGTGACACAACTGCCCAGAGGGCCGGCAGGTTAACTTTAAACCCGCTTCCGCATATTGACCCAGTAGGCACGATCCTGCTGCCCGGATTATTATTATTTCTAAACTATATAAGCGGCGGTGTGGGTTTTTTAATCGGCTGGGCAAAACCGGTTCCTGTAAACCCTCTCAATTTTAACAACTTAAGAAAGGGTGAGATCTTTGTCTCGCTCGCCGGTGTCTTTGCCAATTTTGCTTTGGCTTTGGTTTTTGCCCTCTTGTATCACATCTCCGGGGCGTTTTATCCAAACAACATGTTTCTTAAGATTTTAGAATTCGGCGTCCAGATAAATTTGGTCTTGGGGGTATTTAATCTGCTTCCTGTTCCGCCTTTGGACGGCTCTAAGGTTTTAATTGCACTTTTGCCTTTCGAGATGGCCCGGAGTTTTGAAAGAGTTTCTTTTCAATATGGATTCATGATTATTTTGCTGCTTTTGTATCTTAATATAATTGGAATAATATTTGATGTAACCATTCCTCCATTGATGAGCCTCCTTGGAATCCGGCCTTTCTAGCCTCGAAGATTATAGATTATTAAGCTGCAAGAGGCTGAGTAGGATTTGACATATAATTATTCCATCTGATAGCCTTAAGTTGTCATATACCAACTTGTATATGACAAGTAGATGGCTTCAAAGCCTGTCCGCCGAAGCTTCAAGCGAAGGTGGAACTTGCCTACTTAGCACGTTTGACAACTTAAGATGCATTTTTCCTCCACATTTTGTAAACCGATACGGGTTGCCAAATGTGCTTGATACCTTAGGGTAAAAAGCCGGGGTACCCACTTAAATATCGGGGGAAAACTCTTAAGACCACGGCCAAGTAGGCAGAAATTATCTTAAATTTTGAGCAGTATTTAATTTATCTCCCTTCAGGGAGGTTTATAATCTTTTTTTATTGCTTCTGTTATATTCTTTTTTTTGGTAAAATTCATCAATTCGCCGACATAGCTCAGTGGTTAGAGCAATGCTTTTGTCCCAGCACCATCTTTCCAAATTTGTTAAAATTTGGAATTAGAGGTGCGGGATCCCGTATTTCTAAGCCCTTTTAGCTTAGTGGCAAAGCGACGGTTTTGTAAACCGTTGACGTCAGTTCGATTCTGACAAAGGGCTCAACTTTAAAGGGCAAGAAATACTGGGATAAACCGTCGACAATAGTTCGATTCTGTTAGGAGGCTCAAGGGCTCGTTCATAAAGTGGCCAACCCAGCTAAACTATTGAATAATGGTCACGCTTGGACTGCCAACTGGTAAATCACCTTTGCTTGGATCCCAAAGTAGATAAACCTTGCCATAGGTTTCATTTAAAGTTTCTACAACTTTAGCTGCCTCCTCTTCTGATAAATCAGGCAATTTTGCATTAATCTTAGGGATTTCCTCTTTATGATAGTGCCACATTGCTTGTTCTGCTCCGTCAAATCCCTTCCAAATGTCTGTTGAAACTACTGTTTCTACTCCAACTAAGATAGAATCTTTCTCATCGCTATCATAAAGCTGGCACTCAAACATCCCACCTTTAACCTGTTTACAGAAGTGGTGAGCTATCTTTTTATCATCACCCGGGAAATGTTTTTCCGCATCAATATGCAGGCTAAAACCTTCACTAGCTTTTGTAACTTCAGTCGGAGCAGGAGAAGCTGTTTTTTGGGACAATGGAGCCGCAGCCGGTTTGATCATGTAACCTATTACTCCACCCACTATTAAACCACCAATAACCCAAATTATTGTTTTTTGTTCCACAATCTTTCTCACCTCCTTATTGGGCAGCAAGGAAATACAATTAAATATTTAGTACTTTTTGTCTTGGGAGTCAACTACCAATATTCTACATCTGCATTGAAGCAGTATCTTCCATATCTTCTTTTTTCCAGCCTAGGGCTATCATTACTTCCTCAGCAGATTTGTAAATTTTATCTGGTAAAGTATTTGCAAATCATTTTTTATCCTCAGCTGAAAACTCAGAAAGGTTACTACACTGGGCAACTAGTCCCGCTTTGGATGCGGGATAGTTTTGGTGGCTTTTGAGATGATCCATTGCTATTTTTTATCATGCATTTTTCTCCTCACCTCCTTTTGCTTGTTTTGCATAAATAATTGACTTTAATATAAGATTGTCCCCATAATAAATTCAGGTGATTAATAACCAAAAAGGCTTTGCCCATCTGCTTCTTTTTATAATCATTTTACTTGCAATTCCCATAGGAGTTTATCTTGTCTTGCATCCAGCTATTTTCAGACCAAAAGCTGCATCAGATTCTGCCAATAAATCGTTTTCAGATCTTGATTTAATAATTTCAAATGAGCTTCTGGTTAAATTTAAACCCGATACCTCATCAAACATAAGATCAAAACCTAGCAGACCGGGAAACAGAACCGGTGTTGAGAGTATTGATAAAATTGCCCAAAAAGATAATTTTTCTAAAATAGAGCCGGTTTTCGGTTCTTCGGAGACCAAACAACCAACCTCGATCTCAAGACCACAGCAAGCGCAGGTAAGTGCTGCTGAACTTGAAAAGTGGTATAAGATTACTTTGTCAATTCCCGGGACGAAATTGATGAAAAGCTCGAAAGACATCAAAGACAGGTTGAGTCTTTCAAACCCTTATTTTCAAAAGTTATTAGCCTCATATAAAGCTTTAAGAAACAACCCGGAAGTCGAGCGCGTTGAATTCAACACAATAAAACATGCTTCTGAGATTTTACCCAATGATTATTATTATTCATCTGCGGGAGATGAACTTTGGGGACTAAAAAAAATCAATGTTGGCGCAGCTTGGGACAGAACATTAGGAAGTAAGTTAGTCGTTGTAGCTATTGTAGATACAGGAATTGATTATGGACATGCGGATTTGGCTGAAAATATATGGGTAAATTCCAAAGAAACTCCCGGCAACAGGATTGACGATGATGATAACGGGTATGTTGATGATATCAGGGGATGGAATTTCGCCGGCAGAAATGACAATCCAGATGACGATCACGGTCATGGAACTCATGTCGCAGGAACTGTTGGAGCTGTGGGCAGCAATGATACCGATTCATCCAGTGATACGGGTAAAAGAATTGTTGGGGTTAACCAAACCGTTTCTTTAATGCCTCTTAAGGTCTTAGATTCATCGGGTTCAGGTTATGATTCGGATATTGCCAAAGCAATAACATATGCTGCAAACAATGGAGCAAGTGTTATAAATATGAGTTTAGGCGGACCAGGTGAAAGCCAGCTACTGACTGATGCCATGTTCTATGCCTATAATCTTAAAGTTGTAAATGTAGTTGCGGCAGGAAATGAGTCTCAGGATGCTATAAACGTCTCCCCTGCCAGATCTCCTTATGTTATTACAGTTGCATCAATAAATGATTCTGATAAACCTTCATGTTTTACAAATTTTGGAATAAAAATAGACGTCGCAGCCCCGGGCGGAGATTCCACCAGGTGTTCAGGAAACGGGAAAAATATACTTTCAGCCAGAGCGGCAAAAGGAATTCCAAGTTTACCTAAACTTGGATGCTGTTACACACTCCTGCAAGGCACCTCTATGGCAACTCCACATGTTGCCGGAGTTGTGGGTTTGATTAAAGCGCTTCATCCTGATTACAGTGTTGAAGAAACCAGACAGATATTGAGGATAAGCGCTGATGATCCTATTACTCCGGATTGGAACTTTAACATCGGTTACGGTAGGCTTAACGCATTTAAAGCAGTATCTATAAATGATCCCCCTCCAGTAGCAAAAATAAAAAGTCCGATCAATGGAAATACATTTTATAAAAATAATGCCATTGTTCCAGTTAAAGCGGAAATTTCTGGCAGGAATTCTAACCTTGAGTGGAAATTAGAGTATGGTCTTGGCAAGGAACCTAAGAATTGGGTTCAGGTTTTAACAGGAAGAAATACGGGGCTTAATGAAACTTTGGCAGATTTAAATTTAGGCAATTTAGCATCTGGTGAAATAACCCTGAGAGTAACAATAAATACTCCTCAGGGAGTTGTTGAGGATAGAGTTTTGATAAGTTATGATGGAGAACTTGCGGATGGCTGGCCGAAAAAGAACGGGGATGCTCTTTTTGGGTTACTCAGTTATAGTAATCAACCAGCTTTAGTGGATTTGGATAACAATGGAACCTTAGAAGTGGTAGTCGCAGGTAGTTTATTTGATAATCACATATATGCATATAACTTAGACGGAACTTTGTTTTCCGGCTGGCCGGTGGCTTTACCTGAACCGTCATATTTACAGGCTGATAACCCTGCTGTTGATGATTTGAACGGGGATGGAAAAAAAGAAATTGTTGTGAGCTACGCGGAAGATGCCGGGAATGGATTTGGGCATTTGATTGTTCTTAAGTCGGACGGGACGACCTTCTGGAAGAAAGACTATCCTAACAGGGCGATAACCACTCCGGCCATCTACGATTTGGACGGGGATGGAAAAAAGGAAGTAGTTTATAGAAATTGCGGTTTACATATTTATAAATTTGATGGCAGCTCTGAATTACCGGGCTGGCCGGTTTACAATCCCGGGTGGCTTGGATGTACAGCGGATACAACTCAAAATTGGGAGGAAAACAATTCTCCCGCTGTAGTGAAATTCGAGAACAGATCTTCCTCTAACATTATTACTTATGGAGGAGAAGGAATATGGGATGGAACGGACAGCATTTCTAATTTATATCTTTATAACTTAGATGGAAGCTTATCCTGGAAACGTGCTTTTCCGTCGTTTGAAGGCTGGACTTTAGGGTATAATCCGAATCCTGCATTTACAGATCTTGATGGGGATGGGATTACAGATATCGTTATTTCATCAATGTCTGTTAACCAAAATTTGCCTTGGAGCAATCTCAACAGTTATACCCAGAAAATATTTGCTTTTAGATTTGACGGAACTGATGTTGCAGGTTTTCCAAAATTATTTCCGGGAACCAAAGCGGGGGCACCTATCTCAGTTGCTGCTTTAAATTTGAGCGGAGAGATGAAACTGCTGGTTCCGGGAATTCCCAGTTTTAAGGTATTGGATCTGAATGGAAATAAAACGGCCGGTTGGGATAACACTTTTGAATCAGATTTAGGAGGTGCATCAGCTGTTGATTTTGATCGGGATGGGGTGCTTGAGGTTGCTTTAGGCCGTGAGAAATGGGTGGGATTAAGCTCTTCCGGTGGCGTATTTATTTTAAATAGTTCAGGCAATATTTTATGGCAAAGGGAATATGGGAG
>JACPKO010000052.1 GCA_016186985.1 Candidatus Daviesbacteria bacterium | reverse complement strand
TTTTGCAACTGTTGAACAGCAGGCAAATCCGAGGCTGCGGGGAAAGCCAATCGGGGTTTCCGGCGGGGACAGGCTAACGCGCACTGTGATAGGTGCGGCTTCCGTTGAGGCTAAGTTAAGGGGTGTTAAAACAGGAATGAGAATACCGGAAGCTTTAAAGCTTTGTCCGGATTTAATTTTAGTCCGCGGGGATTCGGATAAATATCTATCCGTTACAAAAAAGTTTTTAAATATTTTAAAAAGTTATTCGGATAAACTGGAAATATTCTCGATTGATGAAGTGTTTTTGGAAATTCGATCTCAGCCTTCAGCCGTCAGCTATCAGCCATTATTGCAGCTTGCAGAGGATATTAAATCCCGTATCCGTAAAGAAGCTGGTGAATGGATCACGGTTTCAATCGGGATTTCTTATAACAAGATGCTGGCAAAGCTTGCAGGCAGTTTGTACAAACCCGACGGGCTGGTGGGTATTTTTGATGAGCAAAGCGCAATGTGGGTTTTGGACAGAGTAGAGCTTGATGAGGTTTGCGGAATCGGTCCAAGGATTAAAGATAGGCTTAACAACATGGGTGTATTTAATTTTGTACAGCTTAGAAAAGTGCCTCTTCCATTACTCCTCGCTTCTTTTAAAAGCTATGGGCAGGTTTTTTACTCCTCGCTTCTTTTAAAAGCTATGGGCAGGTTTTATATAATTTTGCAAGAGGAATTGATGAAAGCAAGATCGTGCCGTTTTTTGAAAAAGAGGAGGTAAAATCAGTCGGGCACAGGCATACAATCTCTCATGATGTATCAGATTCCGAAGAAATAAAACAAACTTTGCTTAAGCTTTCGGAGATGATTGCGCGCAGACTCAGGGCAAAAAAACTGGAAGGCAAAACAATTTCTCTTTGGTACCGGGCCGCTTTTAATTTGGCTTCACACCTTAAAGGTGGGATCGTATTTGACGGGGCGAGCATGCAGACGACAATTCCTTATACGGGTGACGGATTAACTATTTTTAAAGCCGGTTGGGGGATTTTTGAAAAAATCTGGGGAAAAGAAGCAATCAGGATGATTGGTATTTCTGTTTCCAATTTAAAACCAGCGACTCCAGCGACCTTAAGTTTTTTGCATGAGGACCAAAGAAGGAAGGTTATTACAAAAGCGTTAGATAAAATTAATGACCGCTACGGTGAATTTACTTTGCAAAGGGGGATTTTACTGACTTCAACAAAACTCAAAAGAATGCCCAATCCGTTTTTGTCTGATCGAAGATTTAAAATTTAAATTGCCTGTTCTTCTTTATGAATCCGCTTTATCGCGCCGATAATTGAATCTGGATTTAGGGAAATTGACTGGATTCCTTCTTTAACCAGGAAAGCTGCAAATTCGGGGTAATCCGAAGGTGCCTGGCCGCAAATTCCGATATATTTGTGCCTTTTTCTGCAAACTTTAATAACAGCTGATATCATTTTCTTAACAGCTTCACTGTTTTCGTTTGCTATCGAGTGGATTTTATCATTGCCGTCCCGGTCAATACCTAAAACAAGTTGGGTCAGGTCGTTTGAGCCAATACTCATCCCGTCAAAAATATCCAAAAACTCTGAAGCCAGCAAAACATTTGAGGGTATCTCACACATAACGTAAAATTTTAAGGATTTGTCTTTGGTGCGGGACAGACCGTTTGATTCCATAAGACCAATAACTTTGCTGCCTTCCTCGACAGTCCTGCAAAACGGCACCATTACTATTGTGTTTGTCAGTCCGTACTCATTTCTGACTTTTTTTAACGCCTCAACTTCCAGTAAAAAAGCTTCTTTAAAATCGGGTGAATAATACCTGGATGCACCTCTCCAGCCGATCATAGGGTTTTCCTCAACAGGTTCATACAAGTCCCCGCCCAAAAGCGATCTGTATTCGTTCGTTTTAAAATCTGAAAGCCTAACGATAACGGGATGGGGGTAGAAGCTTGCTGAAATTTTAGCTATTCCATATGAAAGGTTATCAATATAATACTGTTTTTTACGCGTAGAGGAGCCGTGCTTATCCTTATAGCCGGCTGTTTTTTTATCTACCTGTTTCTTTAAATCTCCTTCAAGCTTAGCGTAATTTATGAGCGTGTTTGGATGAATCCCTATATAATCTGCAATAATAAATTCCTCACGCGCAAGCCCGACCCCGGAATTTGGTAAAAATGATTTTCCGAAAGCAGTATCAGGGGTTGCGATATTTATCATTATTTCAGTTTTAGTTTTCGGCAGATTCTTTGTTGAAATTTCATTAACATTGAATTTTAATAATCCCTTATAAACAATGCCTTCCGCACCTGCCGTATCTACGGTAATTTCGTCTCCTGATTTAATAAGCTTTGTTGAATTCTCAGTTCCAACAACACATGGAATACTAAGCTCCCGGGAAACAATTGCTGCATGGGAAGTTCTTCCTCCTTTATCTGTGACGATAGCGGAAGCTATTTTCATAATTGGCTCCCAATTAGGGTCGGTTACTTCTGTAACTAAAATCTCACCCGCTTTAAATTCACTAATCTGGGATGCCGAAATAATAATCCTTGCTTTTCCTGAGGCAATTGCGTTTCCTACGGAAGCACCTTTTGTAATCTGAATCCCCTTATCCTTAAGCTGGTATTCTTTAATTTTTGTATTATCTTTTTCTGAATGAATAGTTTCAGGACGTGCCTGTACTATGTATAATTTTCCGTCCCTTCCATCTTTGGCCCACTCTATATCCATAGGTGTCCATTTTCCATGAAGGCGTGTGTAATGTTTTTCAATCTCCATACCCCAGGCAGCAAGTTCAAACACTTCCTGGTCGCTTATTGAAAATTTTTCCCTCTCTGAGTTTGATGTTCGGATAATTTCAGTCGGGTTTATACCGTCAGAATAAATCATTTTTCTTGTCTTTACCCCTAATTTTTTACTAATTAAAGGATGGTATATATTTTTACTGAAGACCTTTTTTAAGATGTTGCGTTCTGATTTTTTCCCCAAAGTAGGCTTAAATATTAAGAATTCATCAGGTGTAACCTGACCTTGGACAATCATCTCGCCCAGCCCCCTTGTAGCATTGATAATAATGACATTAGGAAAACCTGTTTCCGTGTCAAGCGTAAACATAATTCCGGATGAGGCTAAATCTGAGCGAACCATTTTTTGAACACCTACGGATAACGCTATTTTAAAATGGTCAAAACCCTTGTCTTCGCGGTAAGAAATTGCGCGGTCATTAAAAAGCGATGCCATAGCTTTTTTTGAAGCTTTTAGCACATCTTCAATTCCGCGGATGTTAAGGTAAGTTTCGTGCTCGCCGGCAAAAGAAGCGCCGGGCAAGTCTTCAGCAGTTGCGGAGGACCGGACAGCAAAATCAGCGTCCCTTCCGTAAATTTTTTCGGTTTCCGCATGGATTTTAGCAATAGCCTCCTCCAAGTCTTTCGGGAAAGGGGAGCCGGTAATTTCCCCCCGTATTCTTTTTCCGGTGTCCGCAAGCTGTTTTAGGTTTTTTGTATCTAAATTTTTGAGAGCATCTTTAATAAAAACATCAAGACCTGAAAATTTAATGAAGTGGCGGTAGGCACTGGCCGTTATTATAAATCCGCCCGGTACACTAACTCCCCTTTTCCCGAGGGAACTGATCATCTCGCCGAGAGAAGCGTTTTTTCCTCCGGCTTCGGCCAAGTCTTTCATATTGACATCGGATAATTTTTTGACAAAAGGAAAAAACATCAAGATAATGTTAACATAATACCTACTACATGAAGATACTAGTCACCGGCGGGGCGGGATTTTTAGGCTCTAATTTATGTTCACGGCTTCTAAATGATGGAGAAGAAGTGTTTTGCCTTGACAATTTGCTAACCGGCAGAAAAGAAAACATTGAAGATTTGTTAAAAAGCCCTCTGTTTAAATTTGAGAATTTAGACGCAGCAGAAGTTGAAAAATTAGGTGATATTCAATTTGACCGTGTTTATCATCTCGCTTCTCCGGCATCCCCAAATAGACACGCCCCGCGTTCCTATTTAGCGTTGCCTTTTGAAACTATGAAAATAAATTCTATAGGGACCTGGGTATTAGCCCAGTTTGCTCAAACTCAAGGTGCGAAATTTTTATTTGCTTCAACTTCAGAAATTTATGGCGATCCGCTTAAGCATCCGCAAAAAGAGGAATACCGTGGGAATGTTTCAACAACCGGACTTCGGAGTGTCTACGATGAATCCAAAAGGTTCGGGGAAACAATAACGACGGCTTTTGTAAGGTACAAGGATTTAGACGGCAGGATTGTACGGATTTTTAATACTTATGGCCCGAGAATGGACAGAGATGGCAGGGTAGTGATTGAGTTTGTTATGGCCGCGCTAAACGGTGATCCCTTACCAATTTTCGGCGACGGAAAACAAACAAGGTCTTTTTGTTTTGTTGACGATTTAATTGAAGGGATTATCAAAGCTATGGAGTCAGAAAACACTAAGGGTGAAGTTTTTAATTTAGGTAACGAAGAAGAATTTACTATTCTGGAGCTTGCAGAGATGGTAAAAAAGGTAACAGGTTCAACCTCGGAGGTGGAGATTAAAGAAGCTTTACCTGAAGACGATCCAATCCGCCGCAAGCCCGACATCTCGAAAGCAAAAAGGGTTTTGGATTGGGAGCCAAAAGTAAAATTGGAAAAGGGGTTGAATAAATTGGTTGAATACTTAAAATCCAAGGATTCTTAAAATTTTTCTTTCCTGCATTCTAATTGATATAATACCTTCATGCGCCCGTAGCTCAGTGGATAGAGCAAGTCGGTTCTAACGATTAGGTCGGGGGTTCGAATCCCTCCGGGCGTGCAGATGATTTGACAAAATTAAGGCGACTTTGTTACAGTCTTTATAATGAAAAAAATCCTGCCAATACTACTTGGAGTATCTCTTTATTTAACCCCTCTTTATCCTGTTTATGCCCAGAACACCGCAACCAGTCCTGCAAATCTAAGGCTGGAAAAGGCGCAGGACAAGATGGCTAACCCGAGGGATAAAATGGCTTCAAGGGAAGCTGAACTAAAGAAAAAACTTGCCAGGTTTAAAGATAAAATAAAAGCTGCAAAAGTTCAAAAAATCAGCAATAATTTAAACCAAATAAACCAAAGAAGAACAAGCCACATGCAGCAGGTTCTTGGGCAAATCTCCAAAATTATAGGAAACCTTAAGGATAAAACCGAGCAGGCGGCAGCTGCAGGCAAGGATGTCTCAG
>JACPKO010000047.1 GCA_016186985.1 Candidatus Daviesbacteria bacterium | reverse complement strand
GCAAAGGAGTTTCATATATGGAAAATAGATACGAATGGCACGGTTCCCCTCCGGATTCTATGGACATCTCCGGCGCTCCTGCTAAAGGAGAACAGGCAAAGGAAGCATTAAAGCAGTTAAAAGATTTAGAGGAAAAAATAAGGAGTGAACATGAATAAAAGTGTAAAAAAAGAGATAATAACAGGATTTCTGGGTATCATTTTTGCTTTTTTATCGCTACAAATTCTCATTAATTCTGCGGATGCCCAATTTTTATATTACTGTTTAAATATTGGTATTCAGCCGCCAAATGTTATTTATACCCCTTCACCTGAATGTGCAGGTTCTTGGAGGAATACCTTGTTTTTAGGTAAAGCTGCCAGTCTAATCGGACTGGTTTTATTTTCTGCTATTTGGTATGTAATTTTAAAATACATCATGAGGAAGTTTATTAAATGATAAATCAAACTTTAAATCCTAAATTATTTGATGAAGACATTGAGCAAGCTCCAAGCCGGAATGGATTTGGTGAGGGGCTTGTGATTGCAGGGGAGGAGAACCCGAATATTGTTGGATTGTGTGCGGATCTTACAGAATCCACCCGGATGGAAGCCTTTAAGAATAAGTTTCCTGAAAGGTTTATTGAAGTTGGAGTGGCTGAGCAAAATATGGTAACAGTAGCTTCAGGTATGGCGCACGAGGGTAAAATTCCTTTTACTTCCTCTTATGCAACCTTTTCTCCGGGCAGGAATTGGGAGCAAATCCGTACAACAATTTGTTATAACAATGTGCCTGTAAAAATAATCGGTTCTCACTCCGGAATCTCAGTCGGCGCAGACGGCGCAACACATCAAGCCTTGGAAGACATTGCTATGATGCGGGCACTACCGAATATGGTTGTTATTGTTCCTGCAGATTCAATTGAGGCTAAAAAAGCAACAATAGCCATTGCAAAGAATGGCCTACCCTCATACTTGAGACTTTCAAGGGATAAGGTGCCTGTTATTACAACGGAAAATTCACCTTTTGAAATTGGTAAGGCTGAAGTTTTGTGGAATGGAAGTCCTTCGGCAAGCTCAGGACAATTACCGTCTGCGACGATAATTGCCTGCGGTCAGATGGTTTATATGGCCTTGATGGTAGCCAAACAGCTTGAGGAGGATAAAATAAGTGTTCGGGTAATAAATTGCCACACTATTAAACCAATGGACACAAAAACCATTCTTGCCTCGGCAGAGGAAACAGGGGCAATTGTTACAGCGGAGGAGCATCAGGTTAATGGAGGGTTGGGTAGCGCAGTTGCGGAAATTGTATCACAGTCCTATCCGGTCCCAATAAAAATAATAGGAATAGAGGATACTTTTGGGGAAAGCGGAGCTCCCTCCGAGCTTTTAAAGAAATTCGGGTTAACCCAGGAAAATATTAAAAAGGCTGTTCTAGAGGTGTTAAGGAGGAAAAAACATGTGTAACCTTTGCCAGGTTGCTGTGATCCCCTTGGATTTTCTATTTAATTTATTAATGCTTGTCATAAGTTATTTAATTCTGGTTTTTCAAATGGCTTTTATGTTTATGTTCAGGTTCACTGAATATATTTTGAACAAGCCTTTTAACCCAAAAAATACCCCTTGACACTTGTTTAGAGTTGGGATACTATATCCCCCTAGGAGGGATATAAAAATGTCATACAGACCAAAAGATGCACACGAAAGAATACTTCACAGATTAAAAATAGCCCGTGGTCACTTAGATAAAGTAATCACAATGATAGAGAATGATTCTTACTGCATTGATGTTTTGCATCAGATGAATGCTGTGGAAAGTGGATTAAAAGAAACAGGAAATGTTTTACTCGAAAATCACCTGAAGGGTTGCGTTGCAGATGCGATAAGTAAAGGTAAAACCGAAGAAACAATTTCAGAAGTAATGGAAATTTTTCGGAGGAATAAATCATGACAGCGGATAAAATTCTAGTACTACTCTTTAGCGGACTGGGAATAGTTTTTACTTATTGGTTTTTTCTGATGAGGAAAGAAGAGGAGGTGAGAGTTGTGGGTAATTCAATAGATATTACGGTAGAGGGTGGTTATAAGCCTGATGTTATCTCGATTCCCGAAGGTAAAACCACAAAGATAAATTTTTTGAGGAAAGATCCTTCATCCTGTCTTGAAGAAGTAGTAATCGGAGATTTTAAAATAAGGAAATTTTTGCCTTTAAATGAAAAAGTTAGCATTGAAATTACACCAAAAAAGAAAGGAGAGTTTAGTTTTTCCTGCGGGATGGGTATGTTCCACGGAAAACTGATAGTTAAATGATGGAAACAAAAACTTATCCGATTAAAGGAATGCATTGTGCAAGCTGCGTTAGGTTGATCGAGCGGGCTGTGGGGAAAGTACCCGGTGTGAATACTGCAAACGTTAATTTGGCAACCGAAAAATTAACTGTGGCCTTTGATAAAAATGAATGTTCCTCCGATCAAATTGCCTCTGCTGTAGAAGGCGCTGGATACAAAGCTATCATCAATGAAAATATAGAAGAAGACAAACAGCAAGAGGAAAAACTTAAAGAGCTCCAAAGCTTAAAAATTAAGGTAGTTGCCAGCTTATTTCTAGGAAGCTTGATTGTTTGGGGAAGCTTCCCATTTTTAATGCAATTTTCACCCTACCCTTTGCAAATTTTCTGGATCCAATTAATTTTAGGCTCAATAGTACAGTTCTGGCCAGGGTTGACTTTTTACCACGCTGCAATTCCTGCTTTTAAAAATAGGACTGCAAATATGGATACGCTGGTAGCTATAGGCACGACAGCTGCCTATCTTTATTCTCTTGCTGTAACAATCTTTCCATACATTTTTGAAAGTTTAGGAATTGAGCCGGAACCTTATTTTGACGTTGCGGCCATTGTCATCGGTTTAATACTTTTAGGCAGATATTTTGAAGCTAAAGCAAAACTTGGAACATCTGAGGCGATTAAAAAACTTCTTGGGCTTGCACCAAAAACTGCCAGGGTAATCCGTGAAGGAAAAGAAATTGATGTCGCAATCAGTGAAGTTATTGTCGGTGATTTGATCAGGGTCAGGCCTGGCGAAAAAATCCCGGTTGACGGAGAAATTGTCGAAGGAGAGTCCTCAATTGATGAGTCCATGGTTACCGGAGAAAGTATCCCTGTCGATAAAAAACAAGGAGATATCGTAATCGGTGCAACTATTAACAAGGCTGGAAGCCTTATTTTCAAAGCCGGTAAGGTTGGTTCGGATACAATGCTTGCACAGATTATAAAACTGGTACAGGAGGCCCAGGGGTCTAAGGCACCGATTCAGCGGATTGCGGATTTAATCTCAGCCTATTTTGTGCCTATTGTCATAATGCTCGCAATTGCCACATTTGCAGTCTGGTATGTTTTCGGCCCAGCTCCGGCATTTTTATTTTCCCTTTTAAACAGTATTGCGGTTTTAATAATTGCATGTCCCTGTGCGATGGGACTTGCGACTCCCACTGCTATTATGGTCGGAACCGGAAAGGGTGCGGAAAGAGGAATTTTAATAAAAGACGCAGAGAGTTTGGAAATTGCCCACAAAGTAAATACGGTTATCTTTGAT
Source organism: Candidatus Daviesbacteria bacterium (assembly GCA_016186985.1). Classification (GTDB taxonomy): domain Bacteria; phylum Patescibacteriota; class Microgenomatia; order Daviesbacterales; family UBA10151; genus JACPKO01. Next base: position 1,903 of record JACPKO010000047.1, on the reverse strand, counting down.
AAAACAGGTACCTTAACAATCGGAAAGCCTCAAGTTACGGAGATTTTTGGTGATAAGAAAGTTCTTGAGTTGGCAGCATCTTTGGAAAAAGGTTCGGAACACTCTTTAGCGTCAGCAATTTTAGAAAAAGCCGATGCAGAAGGTATCAGAAATCTTGAAGTAACAGGCTTTAAAGCAATTGCAGGATTTGGGATAGAAGGAAAAGTTAACGGCGAAAAATATATATTCGGAAATACTAAATTGATGGAAAAAGAAGGTTTTAATCTGGCGGATTTTGAGCAAAAAATTGAAGAACTTGAAAATCAGGGAAATACGGTGATGATTTTAGCAGGTCCAAACAAAGCCCTGGGTCTGGTTGCTGTTGCCGATACTTTAAAGCCCTCGGCTAAAGATGGGGTACAATCTCTTCTGGCTAAAAAAATCGAGGTAGTAATGATTACGGGTGATAATAAAAGGGCTGCGGAAGCTATTGCTAAAGAAGCAGGAATATTAAGGGTTTTATCAGAAATATTGCCTCAGGATAAAGAGGCTGAGGTTAGGAAAATCCAATCGGAGGATAAAATTGTCGCTATGGTTGGGGACGGTATCAACGATGCGCCGGCTCTGGCGAGTGCTGATATCGGAATTGCGATGGGAACAGGTACTGATGTAGCTATTGAAGCTGCAGGTATAACGTTAGTTAATAAGGATTTAAGATCGGTTGCCTCGGCAATTGAACTGTCAAAGAAAACTATGCGCACAATTAAGATGAATTTGTTCTGGGCATTTGGTTATAATGTTATACTTATACCCGTTGCTATGGGTGTTTTATATCCTTTTCTTGGAATATTATTAAACCCGATTTTTGCCTCAGCGGCGATGGCATTAAGTTCGATATCAGTTGTAAGTAATTCACTATTACTTAAGAAAGTTAAGATTTAACTATGACAAATCTTTGGGTGGTATTTTTAACCGGGTTAACTGTTGGAGGTTTGACTTGTCTTGCAGTACAAGGCGGGCTTTTGGCATCAGTCATAGCTGCAAGAGAAGAAAAAGAAATAGAAGCTAAAAAGAATATTAAAAATTCTCTCTGGCCCGTGGGGGCTTTTTTGATCGCCAAACTGGCCGCTTATACTCTACTTGGGTTTTTGCTCGGCGCATTTGGCGGGGCTTTAAACATCAGTGACGCAACACAAGTTTGGATGCAGGCTATTGCCGGTATATATATGATCGCGGTAGCCTTAAACTTATTAAATGTTCACCCGATTTTCCGCTATGTTATTTTCCAGCCCCCCCGGTTTTTAACCAGGCTTGTTAGAAATCAGTCAAAGTCAAAAGAGCTTTTTGCACCTGCAGTGCTTGGCGGCCTGACTATTTTTATCCCCTGCGGCACAACCATAGCAATGGAAGCTTTAGCAATCTCCTCAGGGAATGCAATTTCAGGAATGCTGGTAATGTTTTTCTTTGTACTCGGTACAATTCCTCTGTTTTTTGGAGTTGGTTCCTTAACTTCGATTCTAGGAGATAAATTCAGAACCAGGTTTTTGAGGCTCGCTGCGATTTTGGTTATGTATCTGGGTATAATTTCTTTTAATAGTGCCTTAGTCGCCGCAGGATCGCCGATTACACTACAAAAAATTTATGAAAACTCTCCTATTGAAATATCTTTAGGTGGAAACCCGCAGCCGGATGGTGGTGAAAGTTCTGTAGAAAATGGAGTGCAGAGTGCTAAAATTACAATTACCTCACGCGGTTATTCGCCCAGTTACCTTAAGGTAAAACAAAATGTTCCTTTAAATTTAAGCCTTGAGTCCAAAGACGCTTACAATTGTGCGTCAGCTTTCAGGATACCCTATCTGAGATTGGGCAAGAACGTCCAGCCTAATACTACTGAAGTTTTGCAGTTTACTCCCAAACAAAAAGG
>JACPKO010000054.1 GCA_016186985.1 Candidatus Daviesbacteria bacterium | reverse complement strand
GACAAAGAAGAGATTTTATTCTCAACAGTCCCGTCTCCTGAAAATCGGGCAATTTTCTTAAGTTCCTCAAATACTTCTTTAATCGAAAGATTTGATTTTTGAACTGTGGCTTTGCGTTTTGAATTTTGCGTTTTGAGCTCTTCTGCAACCTTACCTAAATCCCCGACTCTCCCATATTCTTTTAATACTTCTTCACGGTTTATGCCATAAGCCCTGGCAATGGATGCTGCAACAGTCTTTTCCGCCATACCTATCTCGACAGGTTCATAAAAAGGCGCTACCCTACCCTGCAGTAAGTATGAAATCATCGGAACATCCTCGCTGGAAGCCTCACTAAACAAATCTGAAAGTATATCAATAAGAGCTAGCCTGGACGAAGTTTCTTCCAGTTTCTCAAAATACTCAGCAAGTTTTTTAAATGTCATGTGAGGATTGTAAAGTATTTATGAAAATCTGTAAAATAAACTGATGCGCGATGGATCTGCAGAATATGAAACCCCTGAGGACGAGGAATTATCCCCTCAAGAAAGGCTTCAGCGAGATTTAACCAACTACCATCTAGAACTAGGAAGAAGGTTCGGAATACCAGAAGATAGACTTAATGAATATACAAAAGAGGCTGTTAATAAAGCGCTAGCGGAGGCAGAAAAGGTTTCCAGGTTTGATAGCAAATATCAGATTCTTAATTCTGAGGGGTTAAAATACGAACTTGCTATAGCCGTCGAAACAGCAAAGAGATATGACTTACCTTTAACAGCTGCCTTTATTGACCTTGAAGGCATGGGAGAAATAAATAGTAAACTTGGACAGGAAGGCGGAGATAGCGCTATCAGGGTTGCAGTAGGTGCAATCAATTCTAGTATCAGAAAAAGTGATATCCCGGGAAGAGTTCCCGCACCAGAAGATATTAAGTTAAATGGAGGGAAATATGAAGCACAAGTTGCTGCAAGAGAAGGAGGAGATGAGTTTGTCGTCCTTTTTCTCGGCACTCCTTTAGAAGGGGGTGTTGCTGCATCGCAAAGAATTTTAGAATCAGTCTCCAGAGACAGCGATAGTAAAATGCCTAAACACCGGGAAGCTTTTAAAAAACCCTTAGGAGCGAGGGCAGGTGTAGCTCAGTTTGATACAGCTTTAGATCAGGACGGGACAGGCTTTTTGAGAAGAATTGGGGGGGCAATGTATATGACCAAAAAAAGAGCGGGAAAAATAGGCGTTTCTGCTCCAATTTATAGAGATAGTGATTATCAGACAGTAATTGTTAAAAACTTTAAACAACCCGCGCTTTCCTCCAAATAAGCTTAGCTTGATGTTGTAATCTTAAACAGCTAATTTTGCCACCACCACCAGCCTTTTTGTATTAAACCCCGGAGGTACACAGGTCATTAAAGAAATATAGCGGCCGTTGGAATCAGGAGGCAAAATTACGCTGATATCCTTCGGGTCAACAATTTTCAGTTCAACAACTTTATATATATATCTTTGGCCCAGCGCATCAACAATTACCTCATCTCCTTTTTTAACATCGGGAAGCTTTGCGAAAAAGGCTTTTGAGCCTTTGGATGCTAAATTCGGAAGCATAGAATGACCTGTTATAAACGCATTCCCTTTTTCGCCTGGCAATGCCGATCCGGGCAGATGGGCTAAGTTTTCTTCAAAATTGCTACTGTAAACCAGGGTATTTGCCGACTCCAGACCTATTTTAGGGACCGTTATTTTGAATTCATAGTACGGCGGGGTCAGGTTTTTGTTCCTGGCGGTAATAGCCGGAAAATTATCAATTGTTTCAATAGAAAAATCAGGAGATAGGTTTCCGTTTGTGCTTATCGGTGCGGGATCTGCCAACCCCTTTTCAAATTCAAATGCAAAAGTTTCCCAGAATTTAAAGGAAACAAACGGCATTACGACCTGCATTAAAACGAATACTCCGAAACCTAAAGTTAAAAGAGATAGACCTTTTACCATAGTAAATCCCTCAGGTCCGTCTTCCTAAGTTATTTCATTCTAAATCAATCTCACGCGCGATTTCAACTTTCTAAGGCATTTAAGTACTGGCCTATAAGGCCGGGAGTACGTGCGATTAAAAATACAGCTATCCCGAGCTTTGGATCAAGCCCGAATCCGCAAAAAACAGCAGCTATAGCCCCGTCAATATTTACAGGCAGACTTTTGCCGGATTGCTTTTCCAGCTCGTCCCTCAAATCATTTACAATTTTTACAAATTCTTCCCCGATTCCATTTTCTAAAGCTGTTTTCATAATCAGTTGAGCCCGGGGATCTGAATCCTTGTACACTCTATGCCCCAATCCCGGCAACCTCTTCCCTTCTTTCAAATAATCTGTGACCAAATTGTCAATTGTCCATTGTCCATTTTCAATTCCGTAAAGTATTTCCATTAGCGGTCCTCCTGCTCCTCCGTGACGTTCGTTTATTTGCAAAACTCCTGAGGCTAGGGCTTCTGACATAGTTTTTCCATCCTTTGCAGCTTTCATTGTTTCAACTCCCGAGGGCGAATGGGGGCCGTGATCAATTGATAAATTCAGGATCAAATCCAAAAGCTTAGTCTCAGATTCAGAAGGCTCCCTTTCCACTAAAAGCTCAAACACCATTTGGGTAAAAGTTCTGGATTGAGATATCTCTAAATGATCCTTATCTCCAAAAAGTGCTGGCTTTGTTTCGTCGTCATCCTGGTGTGTAATTGTTCTGGCCATGGTTAATAATTTTCAATTCTCAATTTCCAATTTTCAATCAATTTTTAATGTTTTAATTTCAAATTAGAAATTAGGATTTGATTAGAAATTAAAAATTAGTAATTAGAAATTAAATCGCTCCTTTCAGTAATCCTGCAATTTGATCAAAATCATCCGCCACAATAACATCATTTTCCCGAAGGGATTTCCGCTTATAATCCGGCCTTCCTCTGTCTCCTTCAATTATCGCACCTGCATGTCCAAACTGCACCTGTGAAGGCAGATTTAGTGTGAACTCACCCGCTATAAAGGCGACAACAGGCTTTGTTATTTTTCCCGCCTTTTTCATCTCCCCCACCCTTTCCTCGTAAG
>JACPKO010000053.1 GCA_016186985.1 Candidatus Daviesbacteria bacterium | reverse complement strand
TTAAACTCACTAACAAGATCTTTAAAATTCTCCGATCCTAAACGATTGATCTCGTTTCTTCTTGAACCTGGATGCAATGGATCTGCTTGTCGATCTGGTTGGATCATAATTTTTTAATAGCACGTAGTTTAGCACTTCTTGAACGTGGATTCAAATTGGCTTCTTCTTCGGAAGTTTTAATCGGTTTATCAGTTAAAATTTTTCCCAGGTTTTTTTCTTCCAGCTCTTTAAAAAAATTTTTAACAATTCTGTCTTCTAAAGAATGGAAACTAATGACAACTATCCTTCCGTCTTTTTCTAAAACTTGGAATGCTTTGGGTAATGCTTCTTTTAATGAATTTAATTCATCGTTTACTGCGATCCTTAATGCCTGGAAGACTTGGGTTGCAGGATGAATCCGTTCGGCTGGTTGACGCCTTTTTGCAGAAAGAATAATGTTTGCAAGTTCGCTCGTTGATTCAATAAGCTTTCTTCCCCTGTATTCAACTATTTTTTTGGAAATTGCTTTACTCCAGGTTTCCTCGCCTAGTTTTAAAAAAAGTTCAGCTAATTCTTTTTCGTAAAGTCCATTGACCAAATCTCTTGCTGAAATCCCTTTTGATTGGTCCATTCTCATGTCTAATGGCGCATCCAAATTAAAACTAAAACCTCTTTCCGCTTCATCGAGCTGATGGGTTGAAACGCCTAAATCAAATAAGACACCTGAGATTTTAATTTCATCTGAGGGATTTAATAAGCGAAAATCCTCCATGACCTTACTGATATCTGCAAAATTCGCCTGGGTAGCAACAAGACTTTTTGAAACATTAAATAGACGGTCGTCGATGTATTGTTTGTTTAATTTATAATCAGACGAGACCTTCTTTATGGAATCTGGGTCTAAATCTATCCCGATTACTTTACCGCTCTTTTCTAAAATGCCTCTAGTGTGACCTCCTCCGCCCAGGTTGCAGTCTACATACCAGTGGTTAGGCCGGACATTTAAGTATTCCAGAACCTCTTTTAACATTATTGGGATGTGATAGACTTGATTGCTGAATTGTTTCATTGTTTCATTGCTAGAATATTACAAAATGGTATTCCAAACAACATGAGAGTTGAAATACCTTGCATGAGTTATTATTAGTATTTAGAATTTATCTATGCGAATTGCTTTGGTTCATGATGATTTAATGCAGTGGGGTGGTGCAGAAAAGGTTTTTGCCGAAATCTCAAACATTTTTCCTGAAGCCCCGATTTATACGGCGCTTGCGGATTTTAAAAATCCATTGATCCTGAAAAATTTTAAAGGCAAAAAAATTGTTACTTCTTTTTTACAAAAAATTCCTTTTTACAGAAAACTTTATAAACCTCTTCTGCCGCTTTATCCTATCGCGTTTGAACAATTTGATTTTTCCGGATTTGATCTTGTGATAAGTCATACCACAAGATTTGCAAAATCAATTATAACCAAACCCGAGACAATCCATGTTTGTTATATCCACACGCCTCCAAGGTTTTTATGGAATTTCTCCGGAGAAAACCCGGATTTTTTACCTGCGCTGCTTTTATTAAGTTTAAGGAAATTTGATTTGATTTCCGCAAAGCGTGTCGATTTCTGGATTGCAGGATCGAAAAATTGCAGACAAAGGTTACAGAAAGTATATAAAGTGGACTCAGAAGTTTTGTATCCGTTTGTGGACACTGAAAAATATAATCCTCAAAATCGCTTTGAAGGAGATTACTATTTAATCATAAGCCGTCTTAATAAATATAAAAAAGTTGATGTTGCGCTGGAAGCTTTTAAAAGAAGCGGAAAAAAGTTAGTTGTTGTAGGATCTGGTCCAGAGTATAAAAGCTTAAAAAATAACATTTCAGAAAAAATTTCTTTTTTGGGTAAAGTAAGTAATGAACTTTTGGAAAGTTTGATCTCTGGATGCCAGGCTCTAATAATCACCGCGCAGGAAGATTTTGGTATGACAGCGATCGAGGCCCAAAACTTCGGAAAAGGGGTTATTTGTTTTTCAAAAGGAGGTGCTTTAGAAACAGTAATTAACGGGAAAACCGGGGTTTATTTTGAAAAACAAACTCCCCAAAGTTTAAACGAAGCGATAGACAAATTTGAGTCTTTAAAAATTGAGGCAGATGATTGTCTTGCTAATGCAAATAAATTTTCTAAGAGCAATTTTAAAAAAAAATTGCTGGAACTGGTTCAGAAAGCTATGCAAATTGGCTAAGTTAAACTTGTGTCTTGTATAATTCAAGCAGGCGCTTAAAAATACTTAAACTATGTTTTACAATTTTATCAAGAGGCTTATGGACATTACCGGTTCAATGGTAGGGTTAATACTTTTTGCGCCTCTCCTTATAGCAGTAGCAACAGCTATTAAACTTAACTCAAAAGGGCCTGTTATGGCTGACACCCCTATGCGGGTTGGTAAAAACGGCAAGCTTTTTAAAATGTTTAAATTCCGCTCTATGGTAATAGGGGCGCAGGATTTATTGGAGAAAAATCCGGAACTTTTAAAAGAGTACAAAAAAAACAGCTACAAACTACACAATGACCCAAGAGTTACTGGAGTAGGAAGATTCCTGCGCAAGTTTTCAATCGACGAATTTCCCCAATTTTTTAATATTTTTGTAGGTGAGATGAGTTTGGTCGGGCCCAGGGCATATTATCCTTTTGAATTGGAAGAACAGCAAAAAAAATACCCTAAATCCCGGGATTTTGTAAAAATTATTCTTTCGAGCAAGCCGGGATTAACCGGGGTTTGGCAGGTCTCAGGGAGGTCTAAAATAAATTTCGATAAAAGGGTGGAGATGGATGCCCAGTATGTTCAAAGACGGTCGGTGTTGTATGATATATATTTGATAGCCAAAACAATTCCCGCTGTTTTATTCGGTAGGGGAGCGATATGAATTAGTTTATAGTTAATAGGAGTGATGAAATAGTTAAATCAAAAACTGTTTCCTGTCTCCTGATAACTAATAACTATTAAAGTGCCCATGTTGAATTTGAATAAAAAAATCGAAAAATCAGATAAAAACTCCGGATTCAAAAAAAGAAGCTTCAAAAAGCTTTGGAAGGTATTAATTATCCTCCTTGTTATAGTTGCCCTTATTTATTTTCCCATCAGGGGTGTTTATTCGTCTGGTAAAAAGATGATAGCGGGTACAAAAACTATGAATGAGGCCGTTAAAAACAACGACCTCGATGGGATAAAGCGCGGTTTGGAAGAAATTAAATCAGGTGATGATGCTTTAAATATTTCCTTAAATTTTCTTATCTGGATGAGGATAATACCCTTTGTCGGATCTTATTACGGCGATGCGGTTCATTTTGCTAAAGCGAGCCAGTACGAACTTCAGGCAGCTAAGGTTTTGGTGGACAGCCTTGAACCGCACAAAGCTGAACTTGGTATGACGGGGCAGTCAACTCCCGGACAGGATAAGATAGCACAATTTGTTAAAATCCTAAACAAAATTCTTCCCGAAATTGACAAAGTTGAACCTGAACTAAAAAAAGCATCCGATGAAGTTTCCTCAATAGATGTAAACAAATATCCCGAAGCCTTTGGACAGTACAGGTTGCGTGGTCAGGTAGATACGGCAAAAAATTTCATAACAGGAGCACACTACGCTGTTACTCAGGCAAAGGATGCCCTGATGCAGGCACCTTCTGCTCTAGGCGAACCGGAGGCTAAAACTTACCTGCTTATTTTCCAAAACGACAAGGAGCTTCGGCCAACCGGCGGATTTATGACGGCCTATGCTTTTTTAACATTGGATAAAGGCCGGGTGAATTCGTCCCAATCCGATGATATTTACAGGCTTGATGAAAAACTTTTAAGTGTTTGCCGGTCAAAAATTTGTCCTCTTACCCCACCTGCACCTATTGTAAAATATCTACCTGAAGCAAACGGCAAACCAAGGAGCGCCTGGAGTATGCGTGACTCAAACATGTCCCCAGATGTACCTACGTCAATGAAACAATTTGCAAAAATGTATGAACTTTTAGGTGAAGGTATTCCCTGGAATGGGATAATTTTGATTGATACACATGTTGTAGAGGAACTTATTAAGATAACCGGTACAATCGAGGTGTTTGGGACAAAATATTCTGCGCAAAAAGATGAGAGGTGTAATTGCCCAAACGTGATTTATGAACTTGAATCTTACGCCCAAATTATTGAAAAAGGCCAGGAAGACAGAAAAGCGATTCTCGGGACCTTAATGCAGCAAATCTTGGCACGTTCCTTAGGGTCTGCAACCGATAAGCTTCCGGAGTTTATCAATGCAGGGGTAAAACTTGCCCAGGGTAAGCATTTGATGTTTTTTATGACAGATCCGAAGCTCCAGGAGTCTTTGGATAAACTTGATTGGACAGGCCGGGTAAAAACACCCAAATATGACTATTTGATGCTTAACAACTCTAATTTCGCTGGAGGGAAAACTAATTTATATGTTGAGGCGGATGCAAAACTGGATATAAGTATTGATTCCTCGGGTAAGGTTAAACATAAGCTTGAATTAAATTACAAAAATCCACAAGTTTACAATACATGGTTAAATGGAATCAACCGTACCTATGTAAGGGTTTATGTTCCAAAGGGGTCAAAATTGACCTCATCTAAGGGTTCTGAAGTTAATGTTACTACTATCGAAGATGATCTTGGAAAAACCGTTTTTGAGGCCTTCATACAAGTTCGTCCTGCGTCTTCCCGCCAGTTAATATTTGAATACGAATTGCCCGGAACATTTAGCGGAAAAGAATACGATTTATTAATCCAAAAACAGCCGGGAACAAGGGATTTTGATTACACAGTAAACATAAACGGATCCAAAAAAGAACAGTTTAAGTTAAATAGAGATAAAGAACTAGAAATAAAAATTTAACCGTTTTACTTTTAATATCCCTAATATTAAACTCCCTTTATGCCCTCTGTTGCCGTAGAAGGAATAATTTTAAAAAGAACTAATTTTGGCGAAGCGGACCGGATGCTAACGGTTTTGACTAAGAATTTGGGCAAGATAACCGTTATTGCCAGGGGGGTTAGAAAGATTACTTCAAGACGTGCAGGGAATGTCGAACTTTTAAATGTTGTAAAGCTGGGTTTGTTTAAAGGAAAAGGCTATACCTTAACCGAAGCGCAAAGTGTCCAAACTTTTCCG
>JACPKO010000049.1 GCA_016186985.1 Candidatus Daviesbacteria bacterium | reverse complement strand
TTTTTGGAGATCGTGATTATTTTAGGGATACCTGATAATCTTGATCATTTCCTTGGCCAAAATTACACGGGTTTTTATCCCTCTCTTCTTTACTGATGATAATATTTTCCAAAGTTATACCTTTACTTTGATATTCATTTAAAACAGTATCAGACATATGATAAAAAGGTGAGTCAAAAATCTTCGGTCCGCCAAAGCCTTCAAACTTTTTCAGGCCCATATCAAAATTCCCTCCCTCACCAATAATTAAACCATAGCCTAATAGCTGCCCCGCCTTTACCTTATCACCCTTTTTAACCGACGGCTCAAGATGGAAAAAGATAAATGCCCAGTTTGGATTAGCATCAGGTCGCAGCCAAACTGAATAGCCTCTTTCAGGTAGCTCAATTGAGGTAACCTGCCCATCAAATGGGGCAAAGGCTTTAGCTTTTTGGACCTCTGGTTTTAAGCTGATATAGTGTTTCATTGAACGGTTAGTTTCAGTCTCACCGCTGGTATTTTTGCCACTAGAATCATGCCCCATACAGCTTCTAAATTGGGATAGGGAAGTAATTTCAGAGAGATCCAGAGGATTTGCCAATATGAATTTTTCTTCAACTGGCCCTGACTGGCTACCTCCTATGGGAAAACCAGGGGGAGGTTCTCCTTTTCCGGTAATCATTCCAAAGGCCATTACCCCAATTACTAAAAGTACAACTCCAATAATAACTTTAGGCAGCATAGATTAAGTGTAACATTTGTATAAAAAAGTGGTACATTTAAATTAATGTCCAGAGGTTTTGCTGCCGTACCCCTTATTATTGCTGTTTTAGTTGTTGGAGCATTCTTACTATTTAGTAGATCACCTCAATCTTCTTTAAATAATGTTATAGATCATGAAAGTGGATCAGAAAAGATAGCAGCAGAGTGGCCAGTACTTTGGGGTGCTCCTGATAACCGAACTAAATGCCAAAAAAATGAGAATGTTAAATTTTCCAGCCTTCCAATATCTATAGAAGATATCTTATATATTGAACCAATAGGGGAGTTGCGAGAAGGTCACATAATCCCAGGGGACCATGGAGGTATTGATTATAAAACTTCTCCAAGCAGCACTCCTGTTAAAGTTTACTCTCCAGCAGATGGATATTTAGTAGGAGTGGAGAAACATCCATATGATCCTCCTCCAGGTTATCCAAAAAATATCCAGCACTACCATGTTTATCTGGAGCATTCCTGTACTTTATTCACAGGTTTTGTCCACCTGACAGAATTTTCTGCTGAACTGCTTTCTTTAAGTCCAGAGTTAAAAACCTTGAGCGAGGATAAGAGTGGACAATTTAACAATATTGCTCCCCGTATTCCTCTAAAAGCTGGGCAACAACTTGGCACAGCCTGGTCTTTTGGACTGTTAGGCTGGGTGACTGTGGATTTAACCCACACTAATAAAGGTTATTTAAATCCGGGGAGTTATAAAGGGGAAAACTGGAGAATTCATTCAGTTGCCTTCCATGACTTCCTTGATGATCAACTGAAAAAGCAGATAGCTTCTAAAAACCCCAGAACTAAAGAGCCTCTTGGTGGAAAAATTGATTATGATATTGAAGGAAAGGCAGTGGGTAACTGGTTTGAGCAAGGAACTGAGGGTTTAAGAGATGAAAAAGTTGCTCCGAAGCAATGCGGCAACTTCCCTTGCCCATATTGGGATGGGCATTTAAGCTTGGTTTATGACTATGTTGACCCGGAACAACTTAGAGTATCAATAGGCCATGATTGGGGGCTAACTGGTAGGACTCCTTTTGGGGTCAATGGAAACGTACCGGATTTTAAAGATATTGATACCTCTGATGGGGTTGTAAAATATGAGTTGGTTAGTCTAAAAGATGTCAGTAAGGCAATAGGTTATGATGCGGAAAGCGCATTAATTACTGAAAATGATGAAGCACAAGTTTTAGGAACAATGCTGGTGCAAATGCAAGAGAGTCAAAAAATAAGCAAAGCTTGTTGCTCCGCAATGAAAATGGAAATTTTTCCGGATAAATCTAAAGATCAAGTTAGCGGATTTACCTCTAAAGCTTTAATATACGAAAGATAGACAAGTGAAAAAAGGTATTTTAAAAAAGGCTATTATTATAACTGTTATAATTAATGTAATAATCTTTTTGGCAGTTGGCGCAAAAATTACCTTTGAAAAGTCCAAAGAGGCCATAGTTAAACAAATTGGACAAAATTTCCAAATACCAAAGTTTCCAGGTGCAGGTGGTGGATTTGGTATTTATAATGAGCGCAAACCAACTTGCGCAGACTCTTCTGATTACCATGGGCAGTTAATCTATGCCAGGCCTGCAGACAGCGCAGATAGATTTTTAGAAGTTTCACCGAAATTAAAAAAATGGCTTTCGGAGGCTAACGGCATATTAAATACCGAAGCGGAAAGATTCAAAGTGACGGCTGATTTAAAGATGGTTTGTCTTGGTGGGGAAGTAAAAGCAGAAAATGTAGTTTTGCCAAAGGCCAGGAATTTTTATGATTTATCAGCAGATACTAACCAGGCAGTGATAACTGACCTTATGAAGCTTGGCTATTCAGATAAAAAGACAAAATACATTGTTTGGTTTGATGGTGATGGCAATGCTTCAGGCTGCGGTGGGTCAGTCTGTATTTCTCAGGCCTCTAAAAAAGGTCCTGATGACAAACTTTCAGAAGATAATATTTTCAATATTGGGCCTGATTTTGCCTTACTTTTTAAAATTGAGGATAGCAAGGTTTCACAGTTTGGCACAAACGCTGACATGCTTATCCCAATTGCAATGTTGCATGAATATGCCCATACCATGGGTGCGCTCCAGCAAAGTGCTCCGCACTCAACTAAAAAGGAAAAACCCGGGGTTCATTGTACCGATACCCAGCCGATTGGTCAGGGCGGAACAGACATAATGTGCAAGTCAGATGCAAAGGGGGAAGTTTTTGGCAACGAATGTCCCGGCATGTATCCGTTTAGGTTTGACTGCAATAATGATGATTACTTTAACCCTAAACCAGAGCCGGGAAGTTATTTAGCAACCCACTGGAATTTAGGATCTTCCCTAAATAGGTTTATTCAGTTTAGTGAATAACCCCTGGTAATTTCCTCCCATGGTTCGATTACTTCGACTTCGCTCAGGATCAATGACTTGGCTCCTCTTCTTCATCAATTTTTTTAAAGTAATCATTTGATTTTATTGAAAAAAAAAAAAAAGTATCATATTTAAGTTAATGCCCAAAATTATTTTAATTAGCCTGGCCTTAATATTAGCAGCATTTTTTGGCTATCAAAACTTTAACTCCAGCTCATCCATTGATAAAGATACTGTTATCAGTGGAGATTATAAAATTAATAAAGGCAAAACTGTTGTTTTAAAAAATGGTTCAAAATTGACAGTTGAGGGAAAGGTAGATATTGCAGGGATATTAAAATGCGAAGGGAGAAGCTTAAATCTTGAGTCAAAAGGTGATTTAAAAGTAACAGGGGCTTTGATTTGCAACAGAAAAAGTGAGGATCTAAAAAAAGACTCAAATGAGCAGGGTATAAACATTATTGCTCCGTCAAATATTACCTTTGAGAAAGACTCTGTTTTAGCCAGTAATGCCCATATCCAGATAGTTGAGACTGCAGATCTACTTCTAAAAAATAAAGAAGATTATATTAAAGCCTTTAATGAGATAGCTAAAGATGAGGGTGAAGGGATTAGGGTTGGGCCCTTGCTACAAAACATACCCCAAAGCAGTGATTTAGGCAACCCTTTGCAACTTGCCATAAAGCCTGAGTCCCAAACAAGTCAGCCATCCACAAGTACTTTGATCAGTACTGCCTACGCCCAAGACATCATCAGAACTTATTCTTTCAATGGTAAAATTGTTCAGGAAAGAGGTGATCCCAACTCTCCACTTCCTCCCTGGGTAGATTTAGAAAAAATACCTAAAGAAATAGATATACTTTTATTTTGGGTTAATCTGCCAAATGGTGATCTTGAGCTTTATGATTCAGTGATGTTTACCCCTGATGGCCATGATGCCAAAGATATTACAGGAGGTTGCGATATTAGCGCTCCTAAAGCAGAAGACATCAAGGATGAAAA
>JACPKO010000001.1 GCA_016186985.1 Candidatus Daviesbacteria bacterium | reverse complement strand
TTCCGCGAGCTCTTAATTGAGCATTCACTTCAATAAAGGCAGGATCTCCCACTCCATAATCAGCTATGACACAAACATCATAACCCCCTTCTTTATTTGACATTTAAAACACCTCCTTTCATTAAAAAAACCTCCCATTTCTGAGAGGTTATGAAAATTACACGGACTAACCGGATCAAATCATTCCCTCCCGGGCTTGGTTTTGGCACCCATTACCGGCTCCGCCCTGAGCGAAGTCGAAGGGTTGCCGAGTGGATCATCAGGCCAAATCCTGCGACCAGTCTGACTGGATCTTCCCCACTTCCCCACTACTCTTGATTTATTAACTTTTAAACAGCTAAGCCACTCCTTGTTGCATTAACACCTCTAACATGCTCAACTAGTGGTCCAACAAGCCCATTAGGTAATCTTGCTAAATCCGCTGCATAAGCAACTGGACGGTATCTTAGCGGATCCCCTGATACTTGACTACCAATGGGCAACTCACCAACTCCCAAAACCCAACTCTTGTTCTCTCTAAAAGTCCTAGGCTGGTCTGGATCTTCTACATTCCTTGCATCATAATCAAACGATCCAAATACAGCTTTAAAACGCCTGCCTTCCTCTGTAGTTACTATTCCTAAATCCACCCGATCAAGCTGACCATTCAAAAATTCTATACCTCTTTTACCCGCTCTTATACTGTATTCCTGGTGAAAACCGACTCTTAACCGTTCTATTTCTGCAAAATCTCTTGCAATGTTAGCATCCTTATACTCTACTGCCATTTAAAACACCACCTTTCTGAAGCCATTGAGTCTTCGAGGACTCGCCTCTTGTTCCACAATGAAGGATAAACCTTCTTGTTTCACAATAAAAAACCTCTCCGAAAGGAGAGGTGTATTTATTTTTTCCTTCGACTAACTCTCAGGACAAATCCTCTCCTTTTATCTCGCCTATAAATAGGCGGACTTCGGGATTTGGGTTTGGCACCGTGTTTTTGTAAATAGGTCCTTCGATTTCTCTCAGGACGATTTTACTTTGTAAAATCGGTTGCCGGATGGATTAACGAGCCAAAACTCTACCCATCACTCTTGATTTCTAAAATAAGTTTATAACAGATTGAGGGAGTTGTCAAATTTGAGGCTAAATATTCCTTTAGTCTAATTCAATCATTCCTAAAACTAGTTTTAAACTTTCCTCAACTTCTTCTAATTTGCTCTTAGATAATTTACCAATTTTTTTAATCAACCTTGATTTATCAATTGCCCTAATATGGTTTACCAAAATTACGGATTCTTTTGCTAATCCTTTTATTTTAGAAAGTTTAACTTTCTCAAAACTAATTGTTTGTGGGATAACTGAACTAAAAGGAAGTACGATTAAAGTAGGGCTAATTTGGTTTAATATATCATTGGAAATAATTAAAACAGGACGTTTTTTATGGATTTCCTGACCGAAGGAAGGATCAAAGTCAGCAATATAAATCTCACCTCTTTTAATAAGGGAATTTTTCAAGGATTTCTGCATCAGCATATTTGAAATCTTCCTCAATCTTAGCTGCTATTTTTTTATCATATTCGTAATTTGCTTTCAAAGCTTTGATCCATTCCTTTTTAGTCATCTTTTTCCTTTTGTTTAACTTTTCCTTTAAAGTTTCATAGATAAATTTACTCCTCTTGCGCGCAGGAATAGTTCTTCTTAAGTCTTTAGCAAAATCATTAGGCAATGTAATATTAATTCTAGTTGTTTGCATATACACACTCATTATACACATTTAGTTAAACTTACGCTATACTTACTTATATGCGTTTCTTCATTTTGCGGATCCATGAGCAAAAGATAAAATCCACATTGTTTTCTATTAATAATTTATGAGATTTTTCATTGCTTTGGACATACCTGACGAATCCACCCGGCAAATTATTGCTATCCAAAATAATCTAAAAACAATACTGCCCGGGGTTAGTCTGACTTACCCTGAGAAATTCCATTTAACTTTAGCGTTTGTCGGAGAGCAACTTGAGGAGCTAAAAGAACCTTTAGTCAAGGTGTTAAAAAATTCAGCTAAAGAAATACCCCCTTTCTCTGTAATCCCCTGCTGCCTGGATGGCTTCCCTCATTTCCACAGCGCAAATGTGTTGTGGCTTGGGGTGAAAGGGGAGATTGATAAGCTGATAAAAATCCGCCACCACATCAAAGACGGCTTAACCCGATTAGGTCTTAATACTGACCCTAGACGCTTTATCCCTCATATTGCTATTGCAAAAGCCAAAGATTTAAAAATCTCTTTTGAACAGGAAAAGCTGCTTGAAAAAATTATTCCTGATAATTTAGACCCCATATTAGTTGATTCCATTAAATTATATGAGTCAATTGAAAGCGGAGGGTTCCATAGTCATAATACTCTGGCTGAAATAAAATTAGGGTAAAGTATTCTCCATGTATAAAACCATTTTAGGTATTGAGACTTCTTGTGATGAAACTGCTGCTGCTGT
>JACPKO010000056.1 GCA_016186985.1 Candidatus Daviesbacteria bacterium | reverse complement strand
AATAATTGAAAAGAAATATTTTGCAGAGTTTAGAAAACCTGCTTTGAAAAATTTAAATGGATTGCTCCGTAAATCTTTGGAGCGAAGATTAGAAAATTCCTAAAGGAAAAAACTATCAGCTCGGATTCTTAATCAATTAATAAAAGTATAACACAAGTTAAGCTAAAAACCTAATTTCTCCTGGAAGACTTTTCGTAGGAATCTAAAATCTCATTTTCCTGTTTTAGAAATAACTCGAAGCTTGTGGGTCCGCTTATGGCTTTTATTTTTCTTGATTTTAATTTCCCCTCCCTTATCATTACGCTTATTGTTGAGGGGGATATTTTAAATATGTTTACTAAATCGTAGGTGGCGTACCAGCTTTTCCTGTCTGCACAGACGTAAGTGGGGACTACGCCCGATTCTATTGCGTTTTGACAGGATAAACATTTCTCTCCATAAATATCCCACCATCCTGTTTCGCCTGTTATAGATGCATGGCAAATCAGGCAATTGTAGAAAACACCATCATCCTCAAGATGGAATCCTTTTGGTTCTGCAGCCAATCTTTTTCTTCTTAACGCTTCAGTTTTTGTGATAGTTAATAATAGCTTAAACTGGACGGAATGTATATAGCCAAAAGATCAAATTTTACTTTTCTGGGGTGCTACAAATTTAAAATAACCTAAAACCACGGCGATTGTAAGACCAACACTGACTGCTAAAAACTTATAAATGTCATCGTGGGTGTCAAAAGCCGTGACTACAGAATAAGCTAAAGTTAATACCCCACCTAAGAGAAGACCGTCTGCAATAACCGGAATTTTTTTAAAGAATATGAGGCTTAAGACGAGCATTAGTATAGAAAACCCAAGTGAGATAATTGAAACATTCCTGTTGTAAAAAGCCTCTTCTTCCTGGAATTTCCTGCTTTGTGCATCGAAGGCCTCCTGCTCCTTAATATATTCCGCTGAAGGAGTACTGGTTACGGGCTCAACATAAGGACGGCCGTATTTTAAATTAAGCGGTGTTTCCGGATACACAGGCCCTTTGTAAAATGCAGCAATCCCCACACCTACAAAAGTAGCCAAAATTATCCCCAGAAAAACTATATATACATATTTGATTAACATTTAAGGTGAGTAAATTGAAGCAACAGATGAGATATCCCCTGAGGTTAATGTATTTTTCTTAACTTCTTTTACGGCACCATAACCATACATAGTATTGTCTATAAAAGGACTGCTGTATTCATCATCCATCCCTAACCAATGTCCTAACTCATGGGTCATTATATTTTGAGCGTCATAAGTAGAGTTGTCCGCACAAATATTGGAATTGGACCAGGACCATTTGTATCTGTTATTCATGATTGTGTCAATCTCCGCTGTTAACCCGGTTGAAGTATAGTACCAGATATAAGTCACCCCCAAAGTACCGGAGCTTGCCCTGCCCCATGTTATGATATTCTTTCCGTCCAATCTGGCCCTGCTTACAGATGTATTGTCGCCTTTGACAAATGTAACCTTATTTCCTGAAGCGGAGGTGTATTGGTTAAATCCTGCGTTCACAATAGTTTCCAAATTACCCTGCCCGACAGAAGAGGGTACGCTGCTGACATTTAATTGATATCCCCAACTGCCTAAAGGAATTCTCCAACCCGCCTTTCCCACAACTGAACTTGAATCAGGATCTGCCAAACCGCAAGCTAAACTATTGTTAACTGCGGTTGTGGGTGATGGCGATGCGGATGGTTTTGGAGTCTTTCCCGGTGCTGGAGGGGGGGTTGGCTTTGGCGGATGGGCAAAAACCCTGACTTTCATCCCGGGGCGCTCCGGCACTTCATATACACCGGAGACATCAGGCGGTGCCGGAACTTCAGGCGCAGAAGGTGCAGAGGGGGCTATGGGTACGGAAGGTGCACTTGGGGCAATAGGCTTTTCTATCGCTAAAGATAACTTTGAGGTTAATATGAATATAAAAATCAGGCCACTAATAATTAAAAACCTCTTCATAAAATTATTATATCACCTTGAAGAAGGGGTTGCCTCTAGCAATGCAATTTCCTTATCTATTTCTGCTAATTCACCTTCGGGATCTGTCACTTCGATACTATCAAGCTCGGTTCCAAGTACATTAAAATCCTGCTCAGGCTGTTTATCTACACTCTCTTTAGAAGTTTCAGTTGATTTCGGTATTGTATAAAAATAGTATCCCCCCACTCCCAGGATTCCTAACACCAAGAGTACTATTACTATAATCATAATTTTTTTAGAGCCAGTTGTCCGGGCCGGCAATCCTTCCCCCGCGCTTCTTCCTAAAGGAGGCGTTGGACTTCCCATAGGCATCTCAGTGGGTGTTTGGGCAGCAGTATTTAAAGGTTCGGGCATACCCGGACCTACCGGATTAACCGGCTCTGCTCCAGCTGGATTCAAAGGGTTACCTGCTGACGCAGGTAAGTTTTGCTTCTCTGCAGATTGACCGCCGGAATTATTCGGATCCATTACTTCCTCCTTTTGTAGAACTTACAGCTATTTGAATTGCCCCTGCCAGTGCTTTCCTGGTTTCGACAACCTGGGTGTGAACAGCTTTCAAATCTATTCTCAGGCTATCCCTTGCAGAAGCCGCATCCTGTTTAACTGTTGACTCTTTATTGACTACAACCTGATAATCCTTTTCCATTTGGGCTTTGACAGACGCGTCCGTTTCTGCCCATTTAGTCTCCACCACAGCAATCGCTTTGTTTATAGCTGAGACATCCTTGCCTGCAGCTGCCGCCTGCTCGGTTTTATCCTTAAGGTTTCCTATAATTTTGGAGATTTGCCCAAGAACCTGCTGCATGTGGCTTGTTCTTCTTTGGTTTATTTGGTTTAAATTATTGCTGATTTTTT
>JACPKO010000041.1 GCA_016186985.1 Candidatus Daviesbacteria bacterium | reverse complement strand
TAAATGAATATCAAAGTAAAGGTATAACTTTGGAAAATATTATCATCAGTAAAGAAGAGAGGGATAAAAACCCGTGTAATTTTGGCCAAGGAAATGATCAAGATTATCAGGTATCCCTAAAATAATCACGATCTCCAAAAAATTTATTTCTTTTTATTAATATCAAAGTAAGACTTTTCTAAAGTTTCTACTAATCGCTTATTTTCATCAACTATTTCGTCTATATCATCTATTTTAAAATTTTTATTAACTACTCTATTAACCAAATGCGCTATTGATATTACAAATGATTCGTATGGCCATACATATCCTTTTTTCCCAGTACCTTTAAGTGCTTCTCTTGAAGCTATTAATGCCTCTTTAAAATATTCCATTGACGTTTCAATAATCAGTTTTCTATATGCATTCTGTTCATCATAGTGTTTATTTATCCATGTAACAAAAACCGTCCCAACGGTTCCAGCGAGTACTCCTATAATAGGTCCTAAAATAACTAAAAGTTCATAATTCATTAGCTTCGCCTCATTTTATCAATGAAAGCTCGAACCCACCTGGGAGAATCTTTCTGTACATCACCTGGTAGAGTTGTAGACCAATGGTTTGTAATATTTGATTTTTTAGTTTCCAAAACCCTTATCAAATCCGCTGTTCCAGTTGACCACAGAACCCACTGGTCACGATTCAAAGGCATAGGATCTTTTGTATCAAGTCTCCACCTATCAATAGTGCCAAATGCAATACTGGGAGGTGAAGTATAAGAAACACTCCCACCCCATGAATAAAGAGAGGGAACGTTCGGCCCTGAAATCACGCCAATTGGGAGAATTGTTCCAAAGCTTCGTTGCAGATTGGGTTGGAAAATACTCACGCAACTACCAAAACTTATTAGTTTATCCTTCATATGCAAATTTTAGGACTTTTTGGGATAAATTACCAGATGTCACCACTTGCGATTACAGCTCCAAGAAGTTCTCCATATTCTTTAAATAAATCTCCTATTGTCATCTTTCAAGCAAATTTTATACTTCGGCTGGTTCGACTACTTCGACTTCGCTCAGTACAGGTACGCTCACCACAAGTCCGCTCAGTGCAAGCTCTTTTTTGTGGGTAATTTCCAGCCACTTATTACTCAAAATCTTCTTTATTAAGCTGGGATTGTCTCAATATGGAGCTAAATGTTCCGGCTGGTATTTCTCTTTTACCCATTGGCACTATTGCAGTCAAAACTTTCTTACCCATTGTCTTGCGAAACTTCCCATGACTGCCTTTTTGCGATATAGGGTCAAATCCGTGATTTTTGAGGGTTTTGGTAATCTGTTTGGAAGAATACAGCTTAGGCATAAGAAACTTGCCTGGGCTCGCTGATAAAAAGGGAAGGTTTTTCTATTTGTTTAATAATTCCCGGTGGTGCATCTTCGAGATAAAGTTCTAAGGCTTCTTCTAAATTCTTTAATGCTTCCTCATATGTTTTACCAAAACTCGATACATCTACATTAAGACATTGAGCCACAAAATATTTATCTTCTTTCCAGACTACATTGGTAAAAATTTGCTTTGTTTTTGTGTGTTTCATCTTATCTACTATGATATCAAAAGTAACCTCAACACGCAAGCACAAATTATAGTATAAGGTGCTTTTTTGTGGGTAATTTCTAAATTTCCACAAATTTCCACCCAAGGTGGATTAGGTTGACACCTGCGGGTTTTTAAATTTATCTGGGAGTTTTTTTCTTGGGAGTTAAAAATCTTTTACCTCTTTTTTTAAGAAAAAATAATCCTACAGCTACCAAAAAACCTACTCCAACTACATATAGCCAAACAGATGTCCCTTCACTTTTTTGATTTTTAGGTATTGCAATTTTTTCCGACATTACACCATCATTAGATATTTCAAGGCGCTTTATTGAGGAACCATAAGTGGTAGCGATTGTTTTCTTCTCGCCAGTACTGGTACTTTCTACTTCTATTGAACCATCATAAATCTCCCATACCGAAACTCCGGTATCTTTGTTATAGGATACTCCAAAATCTGTACCGACAACTGCAGCAGTTGCCCTAGGAGTACTCACTTTCATATCTGTCTTTATAGGCACTTGTTCAACTTTGAACCGCAATGCCCCATCTTCCAGCTTTAGTTCTCTTCGGTACGCCTCGGGGTCTTTTTGAAAAAGTTCCAGACTAACTTCCTCAAGTGATTTCAGATTGAATATAATGCCGTCAGAAAATTTAACGAATGCCCTTGAATCATAGCCGGCAAAGATCGTAGCTCCGGCAGGAATAAAATCCCCATTTTTAAGGGGCAGCCAAGTCCCATCGGCAAGGCGCACGTCGATATTTCCGTCAATTTCGTCTATCACTCCAGTTAAGGGTTTTTCTGGCGATGGCGATGGTGGAGAAGTATCAGCCGGCTTTAAGTCAGTTTCAGTCGGGGCGCTCTCCAAAAGAGATTCAACTTGAGGCATTGATCCGCCGAAGATATTTCCTTTAATCCAGCCGATGAGTGATTGACCGGGTGAAGGTGCAGGCTTGGAGGATTTAGTCTGGGTTTGGTTAGATTGTTCTTGAGGTTGATCGGCCTTTTCTATTTTACATGTTCCGGGTGCAAATGTGTATTTAGGAGCTAGCCCAGCGGTCCAAGGAGCCCTATCGAGGCTTTTTATATCACACCAGACTCCACCGAGATCTGTATTAACTGACCAGTCTGGACAATCTTCGGTGCCGACAATTTCCCACACCTCATCACAAGTAAGCTTATTACTTGATTCCTCTTGGGCAAATACTTGACCGGAAACAAAAACTAAAAAGAAAGCCAAGAGAAATATGTGCAGTATGCCTGCCCGCCGAAGCTCTAGCGTAGGTGGGAATTTTTTCATCTTCTCTTTTTACTTAGTTCTTTTGATGTAAATTTTATTTTTAATAAAAAGATTATGCCTCCGAAAACTGCTGCTAAAAGTAACCCAATCAAAGCCAACTTAACAGGCGAAGATTCTCGTAAAATAAAAACTACCCCTGGCTGGTTTCCATCTGGAGAAACAATTGCTTTCTTTCCATCTTTGGTTTTTACCTCTACTTGCCCTTCATATACCAAGATAGCTGAATCCTTACTTTTACCATTAACACTGACAAGAAAATTAGTGCCAATAACAAAAATTTCTGCTGTTGGTGTTTCTATCTTTGTTGGGTTTTCCCCTTTTGTTTCTTCCAATACTTCTAACTGTCCAGACTCTAAAACAGGCGTATTACCTTTGTATTTTAATATTGCTTTCTGCCTACTAGACGGACTTAATCTCATAGTCCCTTGGGGCATCTGAATAAGTACAGGTTTTCCATTTTCATCTATCTCAACATCTTTAAGAAACTCATAAGCTTGTTGTCTTTGTTCTTTTATAATTTGCGGGGGTTTAAATTCAACATCATCCTTGAGCTTACCAATAAAATCATTTGCCAAACCAGGCTCGTGTTCAATTTTGCTGATGATATCATCTATGTCAGTTCCAGTTCTGCGCCATACAAAATCCTCATCTAAACTTTCGATAAAACTAATTTGTCTTTCTGTCTTAGCTAGTTGCTCTGGTGTTCTGCCTGTCCATACAATGATTGCAACATCATCTAGGACCAGGTTAGCTTCCAATGCTCCACTTATAGCTTTAAACCATTCACCTACAAAAACAGGCAGAGGACCACCTTTTGTTTGGTCTTTAGAAGAACTTTTTTCGAGTTCTGTTGGTTTTGCTTGATCAGCCCGATCAGATTGAGGTTGTTGAGGCTTTTGGAAAAGGCCGAATAAGCCACCTTCACCACCGCTTTTACCGGATCCGCAAAAGGCCAATACTTCCTGATGTTTGGACATTCCATCAGCAAATCCTTCTGTGTCTCTAAGAAATGGTTCTACAAATGTAGATTCGTATTCAGCTTTATCGGCATAGACATAGTCAGTGTTAAGCTGGGATATCGCTTGGACCAGGCAATTCCCAACCACATCTACTGTGCGTGAATATAACGGACCATTTCCCTTATACCCCATAATGCCACCATCAAGAACTTGCTGATAAACACCATCTCTATAGATTGATCCTGAGTAGCGTTTATCAGTGGATGATTTAACAGTGAAATCACCAGATTCACTGCTACGTATTTGTGACATGCCGTCAGCTGCATCTTTTCCATTGGAATAATAAGTCATTTTTACTTCTTGAAAATGTGTGATAGACCCATTAACGTTCCAGGTCCGTTTCAAGATACAAGCACCTTCATTGGTTTTCTCTATCTTCTCCTTTATATTATTAACTGCATATACACTTCCCGGGACTCCGGGATTGCTCCAGTCGCTGCTTAGTGTCCTACCTTTGGTGGACTCTATCAGAGCTTTATTGCAATCCAGTCTCTCAGTGGCAAAAACATTTGAAGCAAACACGAAGAAAAACAATAATACTGTGGGCAGGATGCCTGCCCACCGAAGCTCTAGCGTAGGCGGGAATTTTTTGCTTATACCGGACTGTTTATCCTGAGGGCTTCGACTGAGCTCAGCCGAATGTCCTTGTCGAAGGAAAGTAGGCATTAATTTAAGTATTAACCCAAAAATGTAAGAAGTCAATAATCTTACTTAGTGCGAGATTAACCAGGATATTATTGCAAACTCAAGGATATACTGGAAGTTAATTTCCACCTATGGATTCCGTTAAGATCTGCCTAATAGTGGATTGTAATAAAACTGTTTGCTCAGGAGTTGTTGCTTTAAAAGCATAAAAATTACCATTTATTCTATCTCTTATACCAAGAGGATTTTCTGTTACTTCAGCCATTTTGTATACATCTTTTATAAGAGCTCTAGCGAAAGTAATCAAGGGATCTGGTGTTAGTTCATGTAAATGCTCTGCAACTGTTGGGACACCAGCATGCTTTATTACATTACCTAAAACAACTTTTAAATGATAAAAACTTGGGTGTTCTCTTTCCACCTCTAAGAATCTTGTAACATGAGCTGGATATTCTTCAGGAGCACAAATTGTTAATGCTGTGAGCACTTGAGCCATAGATCTTGGAGGGAAAGTTGGATCATAAAACCACCTTCTGGTAGCTTCTTTTATCTCATCAGATGGTGCAAATCCACCGACTACACCGATAACACTTCTCCAGGTGTGACTAGTTGCTTCATCTTCTGGATCTCCTATTATTTGTCTATCATCTACTACTCTAATAAAATGCATAACAGCCTCTGCTGCTCTAATATCTGATGTAGTAAATGCCATCTCGCTTAGAGCTCTATTACCATGCTCCTCAGGCCTCCAACTACAGACAGCATCAACCAGTGCAGTTCTCATTTTCAATTGAACCTCTGGGTCTAAATCCAGATAGAGACCCCTCAATTGTATAGGAGCTGAGGGATCATCACACATGTGTACAGGATAAAAATTATCGGTAGCAAAGCTTTTGAGAAACCACCCACTTAGTTGGTCAACGGGAGTAACCTGCATAAACCGCTTATCATTTTTAACAAGTCTTGCATGAGCATCTACCATTAGTCTTCCTATATTTTCTCCGTCTTCAGGTTTTGTCATATTAAAAACTGCCTATGGGCAGTTGTGCATAGAGTACGCTCAAAAGAAGCAATTGTCAAAATTATGTATTTTTACCAAATGATAATTTCTTCTAACAATTGTTTTGGAGAGACTATTTTTAAAGGCAAAAATCGCATTTTTATATCTTCTCGGAGCAGATGTTTTTTATCCAGAGTAACAAGATAGTTACATTTTGTGAGATTACTTCCGGCAATCAGATGAGCATCTTCTATATCAACCAAGTCTTTATATGGGGCTATTTCTTCCATTGCAATAGCTTCTCTAATCAGCAAACCACTTTGAGTAATAAATCGTTCAATTTCTTCTCTTGACCTTTTAAACTTTTTAGGTTTATCTTCTTCTAAGACTTCCCCGATAACTGTTTGTGAGGTTATGCCAATAATTTTACCCATTTTTATGTATTGAATTAGTAAAGATGATCCCCCGGTTTTAGAAAGCAGCGCTTCAATTATTATTGAGGCATCAAAAAATACTCTGCTCCTCATTTGGAGGTTCTGACACGAAGATTTTTTTGCACTTTTCTAGCAAGAGATTTTGGTAATTTGTCTTCCTTAAGGAATGCATCAATTTCAGCACTGGAATAAATCCTGTAAGGGGTAAGGTTACTTTTGTTAGGTTCAAGTACCAACCTACTGCCTTCTTTTTTAGCCCTAACAATATCACCCTCTTTAAGTCCAAGTTCTTCCCGCCACTGCTTTGGGATAGTAACCATTCCTTTTCCTAATACTTTAAGCCATTCCTGCTTACTATCAGTAGTCTTATTACTCACAACTGTTTGACTCATACATCTCCTTTGTTAAACTTTCTAACTATTAGTATTATAAACTTTTAAACTTAATCTGTATACCACAAGTTCTCAATAAAATTTTAACGCACTTCTCCATGGTTTATTGTTATGTTAAGATAATTTTAAGAGTAAGTTTTGGAATTTATTAAAAAAGCCTATTCATTTATACGCTCTGCCAAACCATCATCTTCTGTTATTATTCTAATATGGCCTACTGGAACTGTTTTTCCGCACCCTGATCCTTCGTTTTCTTTAACAATAAAGCCTGCCTGGAGCTGTCCAAGTCCTTCCTCTACCTTACAAGCTGAATATATAGTTGCTTCACTAGTAATACACTGGTCGCCCTGATCTTTCACATCAACAAAAATGGAAAAACAATTGTTGTCCCCAGAGATAAATCCTCCTATTCCAGCTGCTACATCGGCTCCTGATGTTGATTTTCGTAATACTTTAATTGTTCCGTCAGGTTTTTGATCAATAAACTCATGATTATAACTGGATACTTCAGTCCCAACAGGCGCAGCATTTTCAAAAGGCTTGTCGTAGAATACAACCAGGCTATCAGACTTATATAAACCCTCTATATTAGGTGGATTATTTCCTGTATAAATTTTCATACCTACTTTTTCGTACTCTTTAACATCATTACTACTTAAAAACTCGTTAACCGGGTTAGGGACATCTCTTATTAGCTCCTTTGTTTGTTCCTGGGTCTTTATAGGAGTTTCCTGGGTTATTTTTTGACTTTTCTTCAAGTTTCCGGAAAAATATAAAAGCAAACCAGCTAGAGCGGCTACTCCTAATATGACAAAAAGATGTGAAGATCCGTTTTCTTTTTTGGGCATTAATTAATTATTATTCTCCCAAAGCCCTAAGTCAATAAGGATTTGGTAATATTAGGGTAGATGAAAAAATATTTTCTTTTTGACTTTTCAACTATCAGTTTGCTTTTTTCCAATATCATCATAATCATTCTGGCTGTTGCACAAAAATGGGATGTGGCAACGGTTCTTTGGGTTTACTGGATGCAGAGTATTATTATTGGTTTTTTCCAGTTTTTGAGGATTTTGTCTTTAAAGAATTTCTCAACAGAAAACTTTACTATCAACAACAGGTCGGTAGAGCCCACCCCCGGCACTAAACTTTATACAGCTTTTTTCTTTTTATTCCACTATGGATTTTTCCATTTTATTTATGCAATTTTTTTGTTTAATTTTTTTACAAATAAGCTGCTAAATTTTACATACTTATTTATGGGAGGATTTATATTTTTCCTTAACCACTTCTTTTCTTTTTATCACAACAGGATAGTAGATCAGCAAAAAACCCAAAATATTGGACAATTAATATTTGCACCTTACGCGAGGATAATCCCTATGCATCTAATAATTATTTTTGGAGCATTTTTAGGCCAGTCCACTTTGATAGTATTTTTGCTCCTAAAAACTTTAGCGGATTTAGTAATGCATATTTTTAAGCACCAAAAAACTAAAGTTGTAATTACATCCGAAACTTCCTGAATACCCAAATGTACCAGGCTATCCGCCAGCTGGCGGACAAATGAAAGGTGGATTTTTTGTTAATTAAGGATTTAATAACACGATGAATATATTTAATATTGTTGCAAAACTTACCCAGGCAAGATAGGGAATTAATAAATTGGCTGCAAATTTATTAATTTTATGAAAAGATTTTATTGTCAAAAAAATTGCTATCCATAAAGCTATGACATCTACTAAAGCTAAAGTGGGATTTTTAAGTCCAAAAAAGATCATAGACCAGACTGCATTTAAAATAAGCTGAACCCAAAAAACAGTTGGAACTTTTATCCTGAGCGAACTTGTACTGAGCGCAGTCGAAGTAGCCGAAGGATTCTTTTTTACCCATACCAAATACAATGAAATCCCAATTAAAATATAAAGAATTGTCCAAACAGGAGCAAAAATCCAGTTTGGTGGAGAAAATACAGGTTTATTCAAGGTAGCATACCAGGTAGGAATTGAACTTACAGTAAAAACACTCCCCAAAACCCCAGCTCCTAAACAAATTCCAATAGATAAAATAAGTTTAGGAAATTTAATAGCCATTAACTCCACTATATCACTTTAAACTACAGTTTTACTCAGTGCAATTGGGGCTTTACACTTTTTTTTGGGATCGCAATTTTTTGTCACTTTGCGATGAGCAGGAGGCCGACAACGCCAAGAGAGGTTGCCAGCAATTTATATACCATGTGCCTGTGCTCTTTTAGAAAGAAATATGCAGCAATTACAACTGATACTGACAGGAAATCGGAGGCTGCACTAATTATTGATGCGCTGCCACTTATTTTAAGCGCTGATACAAAAGCAACTGATCCCAGGACCCTGGTACTTCCCCAAACAATCAATGTTTGTCTATTCTCTACTTTGCTAAATAGTTGGGGTATTTTTCTAAGCTCTTTATGAGCGAGTATTGCAGACCAGATAATTTGTGATCCCCAGCCGAAAATAAGGTAAGTACCAAAATCTACTCTACCAAGCATAAAGCCTTCATAAGCAACTGCCACTCCAAGAACGATTGCAGAAAGTATGCATACTAAAATGCCATTTATGCTTGCACGGTTATGCTTATTGAGTTGAGAGGACGCAGCGAGAATACCTGACAGGATTAATAGCATAATTCCAAGTGACTGCATGTTACTTATACTTTCGTGTAGAAAGGGTAAGGCAATCACCATGGTAAATACCGGGCTCAAATTAGTAATAATTGTGAAAATACCAACGTCAACATCTTTGTTGGCATGGAATGAAATAATGCTTAAGATTGGCCAGATAATGCTGCCTCCGAATAGAAGAAATAAATTTAGCGGACCAACATTTAGATTGTGGGGAAAGAAAAAGCTTAAAAATATTGCTGCTGGCAATAGGAAGAACAGGAAAAAAATTGCATTTATTTCCCTGTTATGGTCTCTGAGTTTTTGTGCAAGTACCCGCCTTAGCAAATAGCTTGCTGAAGCAAATATAAAATATAGAACTATCAATAATTGCCACATTGGAAAAGATTATAAAATATCTTTTTCTGATTAGCTAATGCAAGTTATCTGAAATTTTATGCCTTTTGCGGGAAATTAACTGGGCTCAAATTTAGTAAAGTAAGCTCAATAATTATTCAGCCTGAGGAATTATTCACTTTTCATTTGTCCGCCAGCTGGCAGATAGGTTTGCACCTTTCCTTTTCTTCACAGTTATGAAGTTGTAATTATTTAAACTGAACCTTGAGGGTGTACAGGTTTTACCACAAAAATCCTGTTTGACATAGCTTAAGAAAAGGAATATGAAGCACCTAAGCATATAATATAAGCTTTTTAATTTTAACTTAGGAGACTTTGGCCGCAAATATTACTACTGGAGCTTGAATGTTTGGATAGAAGCTTCTATACTCATCTTTTCATTGTCCCACAGATCGGCCTGAGCCATTCCAATCAAGGCTACCAAATATTTCTCTCCTTTTATAACAATATACCTTCCATGCATTTTATCTACGCCAATTTCACCGGTAAATTCCAACTCATACCCATCTTGTCCGCCAACTTTAATTTCTTTTTCTGAAGTAATCTCGGCATTACCAAACTGTTTTTTAAGGAAAGTTTTGTGCAAATCAGCAATAGTTGCAAGTTTCATATCTTTGTTATCCTTCAAATCATCTGCTACCACACTAACTAATACATCTGCTTGATCACCACCTTTTTTGACTGAGGGTTTAAAGAAGTTGACATTATTTGCCTGTTCTTTAACTTTCCAACCTTCCGGGTAAGAAATGGTATAGCTATATTGTGTATTAGAGTAGCTTTCTGAATTTAATTTAACTGATGGTTTCTCTTCTTGAGGTGTCTGGGCTTGAGAATTTTCAGAGACTGATTCAGTTTGG
>JACPKO010000051.1 GCA_016186985.1 Candidatus Daviesbacteria bacterium | reverse complement strand
GTCTTTTTCCAAAACCACTTCATGTGAGCCCCGGCTATATATCGCCTCAATTGCAATTGTAATGTCCTTTTTAAGAGGCAACCCTCTGCCTGATTTACCGAATCCCGGAACTTCCGGGTCCTCATCAAGCTTTTTCCCGATTCCATGACCGACTAAAGACCTGACGACTGACTATCCTACTCCTTCCACAACTCTTTGCATTGACGCGACTATGTCGCCGATTTTATTGCCGGATCTCGCCTGGGCTATTCCCTGCCACAAGGCTTCTTCCCCGGCTTTTAGGAATTTTTCTTTTTCATGACTCTTGACACCTGACTCATGACCCACCAAAACACTCCATGCCGCATCAGTATGCCATCCACCAAAAACTGCGCCGATATCAATACTAAAAAGATCCCCTTCTTTAAGTGTTATCGGGCGCGGTATTCCATGTACAACCTCATTGTTAACCGTCAGACAAGTTGCCCAGGAATAACCAGGAACTGTCTTAAAGGACGGTTGGGCGCCTAATTTAGTAATTTCACTGTTGGCAATTTTTTCAAGCTCGAGCAGTGAAATGC
Organism: Candidatus Daviesbacteria bacterium; assembly: GCA_016186985.1. Classification (GTDB taxonomy): domain Bacteria; phylum Patescibacteriota; class Microgenomatia; order Daviesbacterales; family UBA10151; genus JACPKO01. Next base: position 9,728 of record JACPKO010000051.1, on the reverse strand, counting down.
CCGGCTTTATTGCTTCTAAAACCGCTTTTAAGGCTTTTGCTGTAACCAGGCCGCTTTTTCGCATCAATTCAAGCTGAGACTTAGATCGAGGCACTAAGCTCATTGCAAGTTATCCTCAATTGATTTAAATACTTCTTCAATTGTACCGGTGCCATCGATCTTTACCAGGACATTTTTGTAGAAGCTTAAAATATCTTCCATATCTTCCATTTGCACCTGAACCCTTTTTTCAATAGCCGCACCGGAATCATCGGAACGCCCTCTGCCTTTCATACGATCTTTTACAACCTCAATAGGCACCCCAAGATAAAAAACCTTGTCAAAACCGGGATCGAAGAGCTTAACCTGTTCCATAGTTCTCGGATAACCTTCCATAATGAAATTATCTCCTATTTTCGCCGCTTCTACTTTAATCAATTCCGCCACAGTCTCGTCATCAACCAATTCTCCGCTTGCCATTATCGATTTAACCCTTTCGCCCATTTTTCCGCCTTTGCTTGCTAAGTCACGCAGGATATTCCCCATCCTTACAGGTATTAAGCCATACTCTTGTGCTATTTTGTCAATTTGGGTTGTTTTACCTGAACCCGGAAGTCCAACTATGAGAATCTTCATTTTCTTAGCTTAAGAATTTATCATAATTTTTCTCAATCATCTTGCTTTCAAATTGTTTTGCCGTATCCAAAATAACTGAGACAACGATTAGAAGTGACGTGCCTCCCACAACCAAAGTTGAAATATTGGTGTAATAAGAAACCACCGAAGGCATGACCGCGATTGTTGCTAAAAAGATAGCTCCTGCCAAAGTAATTCTTATTAAGATGTAATTCAAATAAGCGGCGGTTGTACTTCCCGGTCTGATTCCCGGAACAAACCCGCCGTATTTTTTGATCTCATCAGCAATTTTAGTCGGGTTAAAAACTACTGCCGTATAAAAATAAGTAAATCCGATTACAAGCAGAAAATAAACAGCGTTATAAGTAATAGAATTGGGCTGGAAATTCAATGATAAAAACCTGCCGATATTTTGCAAAACAGGTACGCTTGACTGGGCTAAAAACTGGCCCCCAAACGAAGGAAGCAATACTAAGGAAACTGCAAAAATAATCGGGATTACACCGGTTTGGTTTACCCGCAAAGGCAAGTATGTTTGGACTTGGCTCATTCTTCTTCCGGCGGAGAAGCGGCGCGCGTAATGAATTTGGATCTGCCGGCGGCCTTCATTTACAAAAACTATCGCCGCTGTAACCGTAATACCAACAGCTACAAAAATAAGCAAATTCAAAACCTGTTGCTGTTCAACGATTGAGGCGGTCTGGAATAAAACAACCGGCGCCCTGGCTAAAATTCCGACCAGAATCAGGATGGAAATTCCATTCCCGATACCGTATTCGGTTAAAAGTTCCCCGAGCCACATGGTAAAAATCGTTCCTGCGACCATGGCGACTATTATTGCCAAAATGCTTAGCGGGTTGCTTGCCTCAACCAACCCCTGGTTTTTTAGCAAGGTGTACATACCTACAGACTGAATAACAGACAAAGGGATAGTCAGGAAACGTGTGTATTGGTTAATTTTTTGGCGGCCCATCTCTCCTTCTTTACTCATTTCCTCAAGCTTAGGGAAAACCATAGTCAAAAGCTGCATTATGATCGAAGCATTAATGTATGGATTTAAGCCGAGTGCAAGAATGGAAAAGTTGGTTAAAGTCCCTCCAGAGAAAATATCCAAAAGCCCAAGGAGTTGGTTGCTTCCAAACAATTGTCTGATTCCATCAGCATCAATTCCGGCAATCGGGATTTGTGCTTAAAGCACTAATAATAGGTTGAAAAAAATTAGACAACTTTGCCTCCTGATTTTTCAATTTTTTCTTTTACCTTCCGGCTTACAGGAATTTCCACAGTCAGGCCGCCGACTTTAACTTCACCTTTATCTAAAATTTTGACACCCCGGTTTTGAGCGTTTCTGCCTGCAATTATTTTTGCCTCCATCAAAGTTGCGATTGTCACTTTTGAGTTTGCTTTAAACCGGTTTAAATGGTCAAGTGTTAACACCACCGGCTTAGGATTGGGTTTTTTATTACCCCAGCCCCGAACAAACGGAAGTTTTTTATATAAAGGCAAACTTCCTCCGACAAAAGAGGCCGGAATTTTCCCCCGGGCTTTTTGACCTTTCATGCCCCTGCCTCCGGTTTTCCCTTTACCCGAACCAATTCCTCTCCCAAGACGTTTCTTACTTCTTTGTATAGTTTTCTCTAAAGCATTAAGTTTCATATTAGTAATAAGTTAAATGATTGTTTCACAACTAAACAATTACTTATCTTTCCCCTCCTCTACCTTTTCTTTTACATCCTTTTTTATTTTTTCATCCTTCAAACCTTTAGAATATTTTGAAGCTGTCAGTTCTTTCAGGGCATACAAAGCTGCATATACATTGGATGCCTTATTGTTAGTCCCCAAAATCTTTGAGACAACGTCGTGAATTCCCGCAGCTTCTACAACAACCCTGACCGGACCTCCCGCAATAACCCCTGTTCCTTTGGGAGCTGGTTTCAACATCAGCAGCGCTGCTCCAAGTTTAACGTTAATCGCGTGCAAAATAGTCCTGCCATCCTTTAAGGGCACGGTAATCATGTGCTTTTTGGCATAAGTTGTGGCTTTCCGTACGGCCGACTGGACATCTGCAGCTTTGCCTAAACCAACCCCAACCTTGCCTTTTCTGTCTCCAACCACCACCAGAACCGACAATGATCTTTTGTCTCCACCCTTGGTTTTTTTGGAAACGCGGTTAACTTGCACTACCTTCTCGTAAAATTCTGAAGGCTCCTGAGGTCTTTGGCGATTATCCCGCTGGCCCATTCCTCTTTGGTTTCTCTGATAGTTATTTTTGGGTTCCATTAAAACTGTAAACCTCCTTTTCTTAATCCTTCTGCTACTGCTGCAACTCTTCCATGATATGCAAATCCGCCCCGATCAAAAACAATTTTGGTAATTTTTACTTTAATTGCTTTTTGGGCCAGGGCTTCACCAACTTTGGCAGCTTTTTCCTTTTTCGTTCCGGTTTTAATTTTAAGGTCAGACTCTGCAGCCAGGGTTTCGCCTTTTGAGTCGTCGATGATTTGGGCGTAAATATGCTGGCCGGATTTAAACACAGCCACTCTCGGCTTACCTGACACACCAGCTATATTTTTTCTAACCCTCTTGTGTTTACTAATTCTTAGTTTTTTTAACATATATTTACGTTACTTAGCAGCAGCAGCCCCGGTTGCTGCCTTGCCTGCTTTACCGGCTTTCTTTCTGACATACTCACCGGTATACCTAATCCCTTTTCCCTGGTAGACCTCAGGTGGTCTGACTTTTCTGATGTTTGCCGCAACCTGGCCAACTAAAATTTTATCTGCGCCTGACACTTTGATTTTGGTATTATCAGCGACTGTAAATATTATCCCTTCCGGTGCTTTTATAATTACCGGATGGGAAAACCCAACATTTAAAGTTAAAGATTCTCCTCCGCCTTGGACCCTGTATCCAACTCCAACCATTTCCAGATCGCGAGTCCAGCCTGTTGACACCCCAACCACCATATTGCTGATTAAAGACCGGGTTAAACCGTGCAAAGCAGATCCTCTTTCGAATCCTTTTTTCGCACTTACTTTTATTTTTCCATCTTCAATATCAACTTTTACAGCCGGATTTAATTCCATGCTTAAAGTGCCCTTTGAGCCTTTTACGATAACTAAATTTCCTTCGAGGTTAACATCAACTCCCAACGGTATTAAGATAGGATTATTACCAATTCTGCTCATATTTTATAGCTCCTTTCTTTACCATACGTGTGCCATGACTTCTCCGCCTAAACCGTTTTTACGGGCTTCTTTATCACTCATAACACCTTTAGGTGTAGAAATGATTGCCAGTCCAAAACCATTCAATACTTTTGGCAAAGCCTTGCGTGATTTATAAATCCTAAGCCCCGGTTTGGAGATTCTTTTGATATCAGTCAAAGCCGGTTTTTTGCCTAAATATTTTAATACAACTTTTATACTGCTGTAATTTTTCCCTTCAACTTTTTCTTCTTTAAAAGATTCGATAAAGCTTTCATTTGCAAGTAGCTTGCAAATTGCCAGTACTAATTTTGAGTACGGTAAAATCACTTCCTCGCGGTAAGCCAAATATCCGTTTTTTATTCTAATTAAGCTGTCTGCAACTATATCCATAAAATTAACTTACCAGCTGGCTTTTTTTACACCAGGTAAATATCCCTTGTAAACATATTCTCTAAAACAGATCCTGCAAACTCCGAATTTGCGCAGGAATCCGTGGGTCCTGCCGCAGCGCATACAACGGCTATGTTTTTGAACCTCATATTTAAATTTCTTCTTGACGTTATTACTTGTTTTTGCCATATTCTTTATAATTCTTTATGCTCTACCCCTTTTGCAAAAGGCATCCCTAAAAGTTCCAGTAATTTTTTGCCCTGCTCCCGGTTTTTAGCACTGGTATTTATCGTAATTTGCAAACCTCTTAACCGATCTATAGTTTTATAGTCTACCTCGGGAAAAAGGATTTGTTCCCGAAGTCCCAAATTAAAATTGCCCTGACCGTCAAAAGATTTATCGGAAACTCCCCTAAAATCCCTGACTTTGGGCAAAACAATATTAATAAGCTTGTCCAAAAATGCAAACATTTTCTCCCCTCTTAAAGTAGACATGACACCGATAGGGGAACCTTCTGTCAACTTAAAAGCCGAAATAGACTTTTTAGCACGCGTCACCATGGCTTTTTGCCCTGCAATAACCGATATATTGGCAGCTGCTTTCTCGATTACGGCAGTATTCTCCTTGCCTTCGGAAACCGCCATGTTAATAACGATCTTTAACAGACGAGGCAGGGCATGAGGATTTTTAATGCTTAACTGCTCACTAAGTTTTGATTTGACCTCTTCTAAATACTTTTTCTTTAATCTGTTCATTGTTAGTTATTTGATCTCCTTCCCGCATTTTTTGCATACTCTCAACTTTATATCTTTTTCAACTATAAACCCGACCCTTGTTTGTTTTTTGCAGTTCGGACAAATCAAAGCAATATTGGATATGTCAACCGGTTTAACGAGATCTATGATCCCGCCCTGGTTATTACCCATTTTTTTGACACTACGTTTATAGATGTTAATTCCCCCAACAACAACTTTGTCTACTTTTCCCAAAACCTTTTCTACAGTACCTGTTCTGCCTGAATCTTTACCTATTAAAACTTTTACATTATCGCCTTTTTTTATCTTGTTCATATAATCATTAACCTTTCTCTTCCCTTGTCAAATTGCTTTTCAATTTGCAAGCGATCTCAGAAACTTTATCGTACAGAGATGCTTCGCATCTACTCAATTTGAAGTTTCCTCCGATTACCATACCTCCCTTGCTAAAGAAATTATTTTGCTAAATCCTGCGTCCCTAACTTCCCTTGCAATAGGACCAAAAATTCTGGTTGCACGTAGATTATTATCTTTATCAACCACAACCCCTGCATTTTCATCAAACTTAATGTAAGAACCGTCGTCCCTTCTTACTTCTTTTTTGGTCCGGACAATAACAATCCTTACTACTTCCCCGTTTTTAACCTGGCCGTTTGGATCAGCACCCTTAACAACCCCTATTACTACTATCACCATTAAAGCTTTGGCTCCGGAATTGTCAGCCACTTTTAAATATGTTCTGTGCTGGACGCTCATTTATTCGCTTTCAGTCTTCAGCTTTCGGCTTTCAGACTTCTCCTTTCCTTTACTCTCCACTTTTTTCTCTTTTTCAACTTTGCCTCCTTCGGAGGGACCTGTTGGCTCTTTGTCTTTAGCTTTTTTTGATGCTTCAGTTTCTGCTGATAGCTGATCGCTGAGAGCTGAAGGCTTTTCTTCTTTCTCCTCCGGCATAACTTCCGCAATTGCCTCTTCCTCTACCCTTTTCATTGCAGCCTCTCCCAAAGCAACTTCATCTTTTCCTAGAATCTTAATAATTTTAAAGTGTTTTCTTTTAGAAATCGGTCTTGTCGGGGCTATACTTACAACATCCCCAAGTTTTGCACCCATTTCATCATGTACTAAATATTTTTTGCTCCAGACATAGGTTTTTTTATAAAGCGGGTGGGTTTTTTTGCCCTCAATAAGTACAGCAGCCGTCTTTTGCATTTTTGTCGATACTACTCTGCCAATCATTACTGCTTACCTCCCTTTTTAAGAGTATCACGGGATTTTTCTTCTTTTTCTTCCCGTGGTACCTGTGGTACTTGTGCTACCTGTGATACCTTTTCCAGCTGCTCGATCATTATCTTTTGGCTTAAGACTGTTAAAACCCTTGCCAGTTCTTTCTTTTTTTTAGAAATTGACTTCAAATCTTTTAACTTGCTCGTGTTTTTATCCAAAATCAAATCGCCTATATTCACCTTTAAAGCTTTCGCTTTTTGGACCAAAGCTTCTATATCTAATACTTTAATCTCGTTTTTAAAATCCCTTAATTTAGTCATAATTATGATTCCTTTGCTACAAATCTTGTTTTTAATGCCAGTTTGTGTGCAGCTAATCTGATTGCTTCTTTTGCAATATCCTCTGCAACTGCACCCATTTCAAAAATAACTGTCCCCGGTTTAACAACAGCCACGTAACCGATGACGTCACCTTTACCCGAACCCATTCTCGCTTCGGCAGGATGCTTTGTAACAGGTTTGTCCGGAAAAATCCTGATCCAAATTCTCCCTCCCCTTTGGGTAAACTTGGTCATAGCCCTTCGGGCCGCCTCAATTTGTCTGGAATTAATCCAGCCTGCTTCCTCTGCCTTTAAAGCGTACGATCCGAAAGCAATAGTGTTATTACGGGTCGCAATTCCGCCTCTTTTGCCCCTGAATGCTTTTCTGTATTTAACTCTTTTCGGTACAAGTAACGCCATAATAATTAGTGTTTAGGGAATCGCCTCGCTAGTGCTTAGGGGAAAGTCCCTGACTCTTCCCTTTTCACTGATCACTTTTCCCTATAGTTTAGCTTCCCCCTTGTTTATCCAAACTTTTACTCCTACATACCCTGATTTAGTTAATGCAGGATAAATTGCAAAATCAATATTTGCCCTTAAAGTGTGCAGCGGAATCGAACCCAGCGCTTTCCATTCACGTCTTGCAATTTCTGCTCCGCCTATACGTCCTGATAAAACAACTTTTACCCCTTTTGCTCCGGCTTGCATAACCCTTTCAACCGCCTGGTTCATCACCCGGGCCGCAGGAAGCCTTCTGACCAGTTGTTCAGAAATATTTTGGGCAACCAAATATGCCTGGAGGTCAGGAGCCCGCACATCCATCGGCGAAATTTCAAGCTTGTTTTCGTCTTTAATTTTTAACTCCTTCATCAAAAACTTTTTAAGCTCAAGTAATCCGCTTCCACCCTTTCCGATCAAGACCCCGGGGCGGGTTACATGAATAATGATTTTGACTTTACCTACTGCCCTCTCAATTTCTATTTTAGAAATTCCGGCGGGGCGCAGCTTTTTCATCAGGATATCCCTGATCTTAATATCTTCTTTCAAAAGCTGAGGATATTTTTGGGTCGGGGCAAACCACCTTGATTCCCAAGGCGCAAGTATTCCTAACCTAAAACCGATCGGATTAATCTTTTGACCCATCGTAATTAGGGAATAGTGATTAGTGGTCAGGGAAAATCCCTGCAACCAATCGCTAAACCTTTTCTTCTCCTTTCTTTATTTTCTCTTTAGTTTTTGACTCTTTCTTCTTTAACTTTTCCCTCTTCACTTTTCCCTTATCACTTATCTCATCCGTAAGGACGATCTTAATGTGTGCTGTTCTTTTCTTATATGGCCTGCCTCTTCCCCTACCTGCCGTACCGACTCTGTAGCGGCGCATCTTCAGTCCTTCATTAATTTCAATTGATTTAAATACTAGCCCTTCTTTTGATCCTGCGTTTGCAACAACGGTTTTTATCGCTTTTGCCAAAGGCCTTGCGGCTCCGTTGGTTGTAAACTGCAAAACATCCAGCGCAGCGTAAGGATCCATTTTCCGGACCATACCAGCCACAAGCCGTAGCTTTCTCGGCGAACTTGTTATATTTTTTTGTATTGTTATAAATTCCATAATAATTAGTGCTAAGTGACTGGTGAATCGCTTCGCTAGGGAACAGAGACGATAATCTTTCCCTTTTCACTTACCACTTTTCCCTATGTTTTCGCTACACTCTTCTCAGTCATTTTTCCGTGTGAGCGGAAAGTTCTGGTTGGTGCAAATTCTCCTAATTTGTGTCCAACCATGGCTTCTGAGACATAAACTGTTATAAAGTTTTTGCCCTGATGCACTAAAAAGGTGTGGCCGACAAATTCCGGCGGGATATCGCAACGCCTCGCCCAGGTTTTAATCGGGGTTTTAGACCCGCCCGGCGCCTTTTGCGCAGCTACTTTTTGCATTAATTTTGCGTCCAGATAAGGACCTTTGTAACTAGAACGTGACATATTACCTCCTTCGTTTAAGTATGTATTTATCTGTCCATTTATTCTTTTTCCTTGTGTTTCCAACTGCTTTTTTGCCATATACTGTCATTGGAGATTTTCTACCGACACCGGATCTTGCTTCTCCTCCTCCGTGGGGATGGGAACCTGGATCCATTGCTACACCGCGCACAGTTGGCCTAATCCCCATATGCCTGCTTCTTCCGGCTTTTCCAAGTTCAATATTTTTCCAGTCCTCATTCCCCAGAGCACCTACTGTTGCCATACAATTAGCACTGATCATCCTTATCTCAGTTGAGGGCATTTTTATATGAACAAAATCACCCTCTTTAGCCTGAATGGTCAAGCTTGTACCGGCGCTTCTCCCGAACTGTCCGCCTTTACCAGGAGTAACTTCAACGTTATGGATAACTGTCCCTATTTGCATATTTCCCAGCTTTAAGGCATTTCCTAATTTCACTTCTACTTTATCTCCAGACACTACTTCATCCCCAGCCCTGAGCCCCTTCGGGGCTAAGATAAATCTTTTATCCCCGTCCTCATATTTCAAAAGAGCGATCGGCACATTCCTGTTTGGGTCATACTCAAGTGCTTCAACTGTCGCTTTTACATTGAACTTATCACGCCTAAAATCAATTTCCCTGTAATATCTTTTGTGCCTGCCTCCCTGATGTCTTACTGTAACTTTTCCGCCTGAACGCCCGCTCTTTTTAGGCAAGATTGATTTTAGTTTTCCCGGTGAACCCAAATATCTTTTAGGTTTTTCAAGCTTTGATGCAAATCTACGGGTCTGAGTTTTCTCTTTATAACTTATTAACATTAAGCCTTCCCTTTCTTTTCCGGCTTATCACTTACCTTGGTGGAACTGGTGTGGTCTTCCATTCTTGCCAGTTTTCTTTTATCATTTTCAACTGACTCGGCTGTTTTCTCGATTTTTACCTTAGTTCCCCGAAGCAAGCTCTTTTTTTCTTTCACCTGGGATACTGGTTCACCTTCAGCAGTTGTAACCGTCACTTCTTCCTCCGGCTGGCTATGTTCAAAGATAGTGATTTTATCATTCTTTGAAACTTTAACAAGAGCTTTGCGTAAATCGGACTCTTTAAAGTGGCCTTTTTTTGTTCTTTGCATTTTAGTTTTACCGGTTTGGTTTAGAGTTTTTACTGAAACAACTGTTACCTTAAATTTGTCCGCTACATCTTTAGCTATTTGGTCCTTGGTTGCCCCCTTGACCACTTCAAAAGT
>JACPKO010000055.1 GCA_016186985.1 Candidatus Daviesbacteria bacterium | reverse complement strand
TGTTTGAAAACAATAAGCTTACAAAAGCTTTCCAGATTAGTTTTCATAAGATCCCCTTTTTAAACTATTTCGTCGGTTATTTACCTAAAGGCTCTTTCCCTGATTCGCAGTTAGCTTACTCTTTGAAAAAAATTTCCAAAGAACGAAATTGTGCATTTATCAAAATTGAGCCTAATATCGAAGCCGGTAGAGGAGAAAAAGTAGACAGAAAGTTTAAGAAATCTTTAAAACCTATGTTCAGTAAACATAATTTTATTCTGGATTTATCTTCAAGCGAAGAAGAACTCTTAAGAAACATGCACCAAAAAACCCGCTACAACATTAGGGTTGCACAAAAAAAGGGCGTAAAAATTCATATCGGCGAAAATGCGGAATACTTAAAAACATATCTTGGACTGTATTTTGATACAACTAAACGCCAAGGGTACTATGGACACAACGAAATTTACCATACTAAAGTCTGGGAAACTTTTTCAAAAACAAACCAGGTAAGATTTGTCATAGCCGAATATAACCATATTCCTGTTGTGGCATGGATGCTGCTCGCTTTTAAAGACACGCTTTATTACCCATATGGCGGATCTTCCCACCTTCACCGTGATGCAATGGCTTCGAATTTGGTAGCCTGGGAGGCAATTAAATTCGGAAAAAAACTTGGGCTCAAATATTTTGATATGTGGGGCGCGTTAGGGCCAGATGCTGACCCTAAAGACTCCTGGTACGGATTCCACAGGTTTAAGCAGGGCTACGGAGGAAGATTGGTTGAATATTTAGGAAGTTTTGACCTTGTAGGAAACCCTTTAATATATTATGCTTTCAACTGCGTGGATCAATTCACCACTCTTAAGGTTACCCTTCTTAAATTATTGGGTAGATAATCCTGATGGATACGATAATAATTCTTAGCATTGGTTTACTCGCCGGCTGTGCAATCGCGCTGTCCTGGTTTACCGGTTCAGATGCTCCATATGTTCCTACTACCATGAGATTAATCTCAAAAGTCTTGAAGGCAGCTGGAATAAAAAAAGGTAAGGTCTTTTACGAACTTGGGAGTGGGGATGGCAGGGTGGTAATTGAGGCTGCCAAGTTAGGTGGTAAAGCTAACGGGGTTGAACAATCCTGGCTACGGGTTTGGCTTTCCAGATATAATTCGCGCTTGTCAGGTACAAACAAACAAACCCATTTTTGCCACGGCAATATTTTCGACCGCAACTATTATCCTGCAGACATAGTTTATATTTATCTTTTAAAACCGGCTGTTGAAAAACTTGAACACAAGTTAAAAAAAGAGTTAAACAAAGGGTCAATCGTAATAACACAAACTTATCATTTTAAAAAATGGAAGCCTTATAAAAAGATGGGGACTAAAACTTCGGATTTTAGGCTTGGCGGTGATTTCCAATTTTATCGGGTCTAAATATCCCAACCTCTGTTTGGGTCTTTGCGCATTTCATCTGTTTCAGTGGGACGGGCATAATCATCCTCAAGCCTGTAAGTATTCCCAAGCTCAGGGGTTGAAACCTCAAATACATCACAATCTGTTACAGCCTGAAGTCTATGCTTCTGTCCTACCATCATCGTATATCCCTGCATCGGAATCATCTCAATCGTCTCCATTTCACCCTGAGTATTTTCAATAATCGAATTACATTTACCCAATATTAATATTTGGGTCTCCTGTTTTTTATCATGAATTTGAAGAGAGAGGCGCTTGCCTGCATTAATATGCATAAGTTTCCCAGTATAGGGTAAGTCATCCGCTGTAAAAATCATCTCATATCCCCAGGGTTTATCAACTTTTTTTATTAATGGTTTATTTGTAAAAACAGATTTATCTATCGTTTTTAAAAATTCCTGCAATACCGGATCATCCATAGAGGTTATTTTATCTCAATTAACTCTCTTGGGCTAGTTGTCAATTGTCTAATCCCCTTTTTTTCTATCACAAATAAATCTTCAATCCTTACGCCTCCAAAGTTTGATAAATATATTCCAGGCTCAATTGAAAAAACCATCCCGTCCTTTAAAATATCTTTGCTGTTTACAGATAAATACGGGTGCTCGTGGACCTCTACGCCTATACCATGCCCAAGCGAGTGAGGAATTGATGGATAGCCTTTTTTAATAATCCATTTCCGGGCTTTCTTATCAACATCTTTAGCTAAAACTCCCACCCCCAAAACTCCCACCCCGGGGGTGGGAGTTTTTACAAATTCTACGGCTTTGCTCTGAGCATCTAAAACTGTTTTATGCATTCTCTTCTGTTTATCGGATGCTTTACCGAATACTAAAGTTCTTGTCATATCTGAGCAATAATTTTTAAATCTAACCCCAAAATCTAAAAGGACGAAATTCCCTTTTTTGATCTTAGTATCTCCTGTTTGATGATGCGGGATCGCACAGTTTGCACCGAATGCCGTAATGGTTTTAAAAGAAGGCTCAAAACCTCTTTTCCTGATAAAGTTCTCAAGCAAATACGCCAGCTGAATTTCTGAAATCCCAGCTTTAATTTTTGTCAGTATATTTTTAAAAGCTTCATCTCCAATTTTGCAGGCGTTTTCAATTAGTTTAATCTCCTCCGGAGTTTTAATAGCGCGGTGGGAATGAAATTTAAAATCTTTTAGTTTTTTTACAGCCTTTTTTATCTGTTTATATTCTGCAATTTTTAAGTCATTTTCCTCTATGCCTAATCTTTTGATTCGTAATTTACGTACCAGTTTCGACAGCAAATCAGGAAATTTATTCTTACTGCTTATTTCTATTAGCTCAAATGAGAAAATCAAATTTCTAACTGCCTCGGAGTATCTAGCATCTGTAAAGATAACTTGATTGCTTGGGGTAATGAGTAGAAACGCTTCGCGCTCTTCGATGGAAAAGCCTGAATAGTCCGTCAAATAACTTATATTTGCAACATCGGAGATTAACACAGCATCAAATCCTTGAGATTCAATCTCGTGTTGCAGTTTTTTTAAACGCACATCTAAAACCATTTGTGTATTTTGTAGTAAAATTGCAAATATGTCAAAAGAGAGTAATTGCTGGTGTTAGAGGTTGGTTTCTTAAGCCTCTCCAAAAACCTCTTAATCCAGTACCATAAAAATGTTGTAATAACAAACCTCTTTTTAATACTGATTGGATTTCTAAAGCAATAGGAGGTAATTGTTCTCTCAGTTTTGCAACATGTGCTCTAGTATATCCAGGATGGTAGGGTTGCAAGCTTTGATCAATTATACCCAAAAGGTGTGCTTCGAGTGCGTTTTGTGCCTTTGCGGCGTAAGGATTAATATCTAATTCTCTGCCCCCAGTATTTCGAGTTTTTATTGCCTCCGCCAATCCTTTATCTAAGCCTCCCCGGGTTCGGATAAGCTCCTGAATTGGTATTGGTGGAGGAGGAAGTTGAATTGTTCTGATTTTCTCCTGAACTGTCACTGATTGGGCGCTTCTTCCTAAAAAGTTTACAACAGCTTCAAGTTCAACCTTGGATCTGATCACATATATTTTGCCATCCTCGCTAGTAGGGTAGGTTTCGAAATCGAGACAGGTATAGGGAGCAGAAGATAGCCTTAGGCCGGCTTTATAAATAAATGGGGTTGTTTTGTCTCTTTCGATAAATGGTTCTGATAAGGTACCTTCTCTTAGGACACAAGTTCTTATTAATTCTAAATTATCAACTACCCTTAAATCTCTAAGAATTAGATCCGCCTGTTGTGTCATGGCAGCATCCCCAGTGGCTTTATCTTGGTCAGCAAATCTTTGCAAAAGAAGAGTCATAGAAATATCAGTATCCTCTGCCCCTATTTCTGCTCTAAAATCTGCTACTCTGCTTCTTAGTCCTTCTAATCCTTCTATAGGAGTAGCCATATTCTTATTTGTAAGCTAGCACAATGGAATTTAGCAAGTCAATTAGCGCAAAGATTATTTCAGATCCCAGAATTTTAGAGGTAAACCGGTTATTAAAGCCAGTTAATTTTATCCATTTAACCTATTTAATCTATCGTGATTATAATAATCTTTTATTTTAGAGATGAATTCTCTTGTTTTTTTATTTCCCATTCTAACTTTTTCATAGAGAGGATCTAGTTTACCCGTCGCAATTAGTAAATCTATACTGCTATTGTAGGCTGTTTTTACGGTATTTCTGGCGGCAACAAAGTTTAAAAACATAGACCAATCACCGGAAATTGTTGCATAAGATACCATACCCAAATCAACCGGATTTGTTGGACTTAGCATATTAACAAAACTCCAAACTTTAGATCCACATATCCCGGCAATTGGACTTTCAAATGCAATGTTTAAAAGATTAGTATTTGAATTATTGCAATATTTCCTTTTTTTAATTGCATAAAATTCGGTTAAAGACATAATGGCTAAAGACGCTACAACAACGCCTGCTGATACCCAATGCCAGTCTAATGAAGGCGACGCTTCGTTAAGTTTAGTAGCAAGATAAAAAGCGGGAATATAGGCTACATTTAAAAGCCTGCCCGCGACAGGGGCTATTGCCAGAGATGTTTCAAACACCGGATCATTAAGCAATTCCTTTCTGCCGTAACTTAATCGGTCTTTTGAAGTTTGCATTAAAGAATATAAACTTTCTTTTATAGGCAT
>JACPKO010000038.1 GCA_016186985.1 Candidatus Daviesbacteria bacterium | reverse complement strand
TACTGTTCCCGGAAGTGAGAGTTTTACGGGAGAGGGCAATTTTGCTACAATTTATTTCACAGCTTTAAAAGACGGCCGGACAACAGTTTCTGTTGATTTTGAAAAAGGTCAAACTGCGGATTCAAATGTTGTTTTGACCGGCAGCACTCAGGATATTTTGGGAAGCGCCAAAAATGCTGATATAGTTATTTCCGCGGCAAAATGAAAAAATTATTTAAATCTTTAATAGGTTTAATTTGTAGCTTTGGATTTTTAATGTTATCCCCTTCTGCGCTTTTTGCTGCAACTTTAACCTTTGACCCTTCGGCAGGTGTTATAAATAAAGGGTGCGAAATTAGTATAAAAATTAATTTAGATACCCAGGGAGTCCAAACTGACGGTACGGATGTCATAGTTTTATTTACCCCGGCCCATCTTTCAACTACAACTTCCCAAATAACAAACGGCACAATTTATCCTGAATACCCGGGAAATTCCGTTGATCCAAGCGGTAAAATCAGCATTTCCGGTATTTCTTCTGTTTCAAGCCCTTTTTCTGGAACCGGAACTTTCGCAACTATAAAATTAAATGTAGCCAGTACCCTAAAGGAAAACGATAAAATTAATTTAAATTTTGATTTTGATCCGAATAATAAAACAAAGACTATCGACACTAATGTTGTGGAACGGGGTACGATTGCCGACGTTTTGAGCGCAGTCACTAACGGAAGTTATACTGTTGGAACAGGCTCCTGTGCCTCCGGAATTACAGCTAGCCCGAGTCCCGGCACAATAGTTGGACAGGGACAAACCTTACCGGGAACCACTCCGGCTACCCAGTCAGCCCAGTATCAGGTTTATAAACCAAATTTAAATGATGTTACCGGCGGGAAAGCTGGTCTTTTAGACAATACCATTATTCTTACCGCAGTAGGAGTGGTTTTAGTAATAGCAGGGATTGCAGGACTGGCGTTTCTTTAGACTAACATTATGAGTTCATCTGCCCTATCAGGTCTATCTGCTCCAGCAGGTCTATCTGTCCATGCTAGTTTGTCTTCTTTGAAGCTGGACTTTTTAGAATACCTTGAGCTTGAGAGGAATGTTTCCCAAAATACGATTGAAAATTATAACCATTATCTGATACGTTTTATAGATTTTGCAGGAGAAATTAATCCTTCAGAAATAAATCTGGAACTTATTAAGAAGTACCGTCTGCATCTTGCCCGCTGGACTGATCCTGACACAAAACAGGCGTTAAAGAGAAATACCCAAAATTATTTTATGATTGCTTTAAGGTCATTTTTAAAATATCTCAGCCGGATTGATGTTGCCAGTTTGCCTCCGGAGAAAGTTGAACTGGGAGAGGTCGAGGATTCGCCCCTTAAGGTTTTAGAGAGTTACGATCTGGAATTATTGCTGGCTGCGCCTAACCCAAGTACACCTGAAGGACTCCGGGATAAGGCGATTTTGGAAACCCTTTTTTCAACCGGACTCCGGGTCTCGGAACTAGCTTCTCTAAACCGGGATACTATCAACTTCGAACGAAGAGAATTTCCTATAGTAGGTAAAGGAGGCAAGCAAAGGATTGTGTTTTTATCAGATTCAGCCTGCGATACGATAGCGCAGTCACTGGATGTCCGTAAAGACTCGTACAATCCGTTATTCATCCGTTTTCAGGGGCGGCAGGACTCTTCTGATGACGGGGAGAATATGCGGCTTACAACGCGTTCTATTGAAAGAATAGTTGAAAAATATGTCAGGCAGGCAGGTTTGAGTATTAAGGCTACCCCCCATACCTTAAGGCACAGTTTTGCAACTGACTTATTAATAAACGGGGCCGATATCCGATCAGTCCAGGAGATGTTGGGCCACTCCAATATCGCCACGACCCAGATTTACACTCATATTACTAACCGCCAATTGCGCGAAGTCCACAAAGCATTCCACTCCAAAAGCAAAGGATAAATGGCTGCAAAACAAAAAAATCTCTTCTCGTAAAACTTTTAAACTTGCGGTTAATTGTTGTTTTTTTGACTTGTTTAGCTCTCTTGGTATTTCTTATAAGAATTGGAAAAGGTTATAGCCTGGATGAGGTAGATTATTTTTTAATTATACTTATGCTGATTGCTTTTCCAATGGTAGCAATAGCAAGAGCTCAAGCTTTTAGTCCAGAAGGAGATAAGTCGCGAGTATTGTTTCACTTAAACACTATAAAATCAGTTTTAATATTTGTAGGAGTATTTATTACCATAAGTATTTTAGTATTTATGGTTTTTTTATACGCATTTGGTTTTTTCCAGAATTAAAAATATAAACTCCCACCTCCGAGGTGGGACGTTTTTCATAATTAATCAACTAAGAGATAAAGAATAAACTTGTTTTGAATCAAAAATGTAACATTTCTTATTACGTGGTACAAAGTGTTACGTAAAGAAATAGGAGATAACTTTTTCCTGGTTTTCTAATAAGTTGGACTCTAAATATGTAACTTCTTCTTTTACTCCAAAATAACTTCTGATAAACTCTACAACTTCCAAGCAAGGATATGGATAAATAAAAACGCTGTTTTGTAGTTTATAGAAACCTAAATTTTGCATTTTCTTGCGCAATAATTGCCTGGAATTATTTTTAAGAATAGGTATATCAAAAATAATAATTCTCCATCTACCATCCCACCTTAAAGGTTTTTCAATAACCAAATTATCAATCTGCAACTTTTTAAGTTTTTCTTTACCTTCTTTGGTGAGTTTGACAGAATGTAATCCATTCTTTCTTTTTATTATTTCCACCAAACCTCTCTTTTGGAGCCGCTTTAGTTCTTGATTAATTCTTCTGGTATCTATTTTTTGGAGCAAAGGAAGAACTTTGGCTAGTCCTGGAGCAACCATTACTACAGAAATAACGCCTACAACCCCAATTGCTATTAGAATGTTTTTGGCTACCTCTTTCTTATCGTATGTCACTATCAATTATTGTAACATTTCATGCCACGTGCGCCAAAATGTTACAAGTCATAAGTGCGATACATGTTGATTTGATAATTAAAAAGGGAGAAGTCCTTGACTAAAGTGGATAATATAGTAGAAGCGATGGAGAGGACTATTGCCCCAAGTATTGCTGGTACCCAGCCGTCAACCATAAACCCTGGTACAAAAATGGTTGTTACTCTTAAAACAATAGCGTTTACAATAAAAATAAACAGGCCCAAAGTAATTATTGTTAGAGGTAGAGTTAAAAGCACCAATACAGGTTTTATGAAAGTGTTAATTATCCCTAAAACAATTGCTGCGAGCAGGGCTGATGTGAATGTATCAACCTTAATGCCCGGTACGATATAAGCCGTTATGATTAAAGCCAGTGTATTTAAAAGCAGTGAGATGAGCAGTCCCATTAAATTTATTATACATAATTTGGTAAGATTACAATATGTCAAAAAAAGTGAAAAAACTCATAGCTGACTTTATAATTTTTCTGGTAAGTTGTTTTTTTGCTTATCTTTTAATACAAAATGGTTCTGTAGATTCCTTTATTGCCAAAGTCACCCCGGTACAATACTTAGCCGAATTTGTTGCTGGTATGCTTTTTACCTCTTTTTTAACCACGCCTTTTTCTATTGCCCTTTTTTATGTCTTATCCCAGTCAACCAGTCCTTTGCAAATTGCCTTGATTGGAGGGGTTGGGGCAGCGGTTGGAGATATATTAATAGTCAGTATTTTCAGGAACAGCTTTTTTGACGATTTTAAAACCCTGGAAAAAACTTTGAAGTTAAAACGCGCTTTCCGTTTTTTTCACCATTCCCACTTTAGCCATCTTGCGCCGCTCCTTGGAGTTTTAATTATTGCCTCCCCCTTTCCTGATGAACTGGGACTTATGATGTTAGGGGCGAGTAAATTAAAGTATATACAGCTTTTGATTTTAACTTACATATTAAACACAGCAGGTATTTTCTTTGTTAGTTTAGGGACAAGGGCTTTTTAATCATGGAAAAAAAAGGATTATCAACAGCTGATGCGAAAACTAAACTGGCGCAGACAGGCTTAAATCAATTGCCCTCGAAAAAGACTTATTCTGTTTTAAAATTGTTATCAGCACAATTTAAAAATCTTTTAGTCTGGCTTTTAATATTTGCTTCAATACTTTCCTATATTGTCGGCCATGTTGTTGACGGGACATTGATTTTGATAATTCTTGTTTTAAATATCGGCCTTGGTTTTTGGCAGGAATTTAAAGCCTCAAAAGAACTGGAAGGTTTGCGTAAATTGGAAGTGGCTTTTTCAAGGGTTTACCGGGATGGTAAGCAAGTAGAAATTCCTTCAACGGAAATTGTTCCGGGTGATTTGGTTATCTTGGAGTCAGGAGATCGCATTCCAGCTGATGGCAGCCTTGTTGAAAGCTTTGAGATGTATGTTAACCAGTCGGCTTTGACCGGCGAATCATTGCCTGTTGTAAAGACAAAAGAGAAAGACGAGAATGAATTATTTTTCGGAACAACAGTTTCCTCAGGCCGCGGTGTCTTGCAAGTCGAAAAAACCGGGGTAAGTACAAAATTTGGACAGTTAGCTCTTACTCTAACAGATATTGAAGAGGAAAAAACGCCGCTTGAGATTTCGTTAAACGGTTTGGCGAGAAATCTGGGGCTGGCTGCAATTTTTGTGGCGGTTGTCGTTTTTGGTCTCAGGTTATTTCAAGGATATGAGGTGCTTGAGACTTTAACTTCAAGTATTGCATTGATGGTTGCCGTGGTACCGGAAGGCCTCCCGGCTGTTGTAACAGTAATGCTGGCGTTTGGAGTACGCAAGATGTATTCCAAAAAAACCTTAGTCCGAAAAATGAGTGCGGTTGAATCTCTCGGTGCAACTTCAGTAATTTGTACTGATAAGACAGGAACACTAACCCGAAACGAGATGAGCGTTAGAAAAGTTTTTGCGCTCTCCATAAACTTAAACGAGCTTATCGCCTGCAGTATTATTTGCAACAGCTCCTCTCTTGTAATAAAAGAAGACTCGCCTCGCTCGCCTATCGGCGCAGCTCGTGGCGAAGCGGGCAATGGTTCGTTCGATATTTTAGGGGATACAACCGAGGGTGCATTATTGCTTTGGGCAAAGGAGAAAAATCATGATTTCGAACAAATCCGCTCTCAGGGAAAAATCTTAGAAGAAGAACCTTTTAACTCGGAAAAAAGAAGGATGAGCGTTTTGTGGGAGCAGGGAAACAAAGTCACACTTTTTACAAAAGGCGCTCCCGAATCAATATTGCCGCTTTGTAAAATCTCACCCAGAAAAATAAAAGAGATTGAAAACTCATATAAAGATATGGCTTTGCAGGGACTAAGGGTTTTAGCATTTGCCAAAGCAGAGATTAAAGGTAATAAAGCGGGAATAGAAAAACTGGAAAAAGACCTAGATTTTTTAGGGCTTATCGGGGTTGCTGATTCGGCCAGGCTTGAGGCAAAACAGGCTATAGAAAAAGCCCGCCGCGCCGGGATTACAACAGTTATGGTAACGGGAGATAATGAATTAACAGCCAAAGCAATCGCTAAAGATGTAGGGCTTTTAGAGGAAGGTGATGAGGTTTTAACTGGTGCAAATCTGGATGAATTATCTGATGAGGAACTTAACTTGAGGATTGAGAAAGTGCGGATTTTTGCAAGGGTTCTTCCTGAACATAAATTAAGGATTGTTAGATCTTATCAGCGTCTGGGAAAAATTGTTGCTGTAACCGGGGACGGGGTTAATGACGCCCTGGCGCTAAAACAGGCCCATGTCGGTGTGGCTATGGGTCAAACAGGCACTGATGTGGCCAAAGAAGCCTCGGACATCATAATTTTGGATGATAACCTCTCGACAATAGTTACAGCTATTGAGGAAGGACGAAGAACTTATAACAATATCTTTAAAGTAGTAAAGTTTTTACTGACAGGAAATTTGTCGGAGGTTTTAGTAATTGTAGGCGCAGCAATAATTGGCTTACCCTCTCCACTCTCTGCAACACAAATACTCTGGATAAATTTTGTTACAGACGGTTTGCCTGCTTTAAGCTTGGCTGCGGATGACGCGTCTGAAAATACCATGAAAGCTTTGCCAAGAAATGTTAAACAGTCAATTTTGGATTTCGGGACGATTAAGTTTATTTGTATGTTTGCGCTTCTAATTGCCCTAATTACCCTAGGCAGTTTCCTTTATGCCTATTACAACATTAATATTACCGTAGCCCGTGCCTGGGCTTTTAGCCTGGTTGTAATACTTCAAATGGTGTTTATCTTTATTATGCGAACTCACCACTCAATCTTTTCAAACAAATATCTTTTAGTATCAGTGGGATTGGTAGTTATATCACAGGTTCTAATTATTACTGTCCCTTTTTTAAAGAACATCTTTGGAATTTGAAAGTTAAATTGGTGTTGGCTTACCGCTTAGGCCGAAATAAATTAAGTCATTAACAAATCCCCATGCCTGGAAGGGCCAGGAAATTAAAACTGCAAAAAACCCGGGGGAAAAATACCCGAACCATTCCCATTTATAATAGATAGCGAAAAGAATGGCAAAAATTAGGCCAACAGCAAAATAAAGTATTACTATGTTGGTGAGTACTTTCTCTATCGGGAGTTTTTTAAACCTGTTCATTTTTCAATTTCCTTTTTGGCTACAACAGTGGTAGCGGCGACCTTTTCCCCCGGCTTCACGCGCATTAAAATTACCCCCTGGGTTTGACGCTGCAGCGTTGGGATCTCTTTAATGTTTAACTTAATTAATTGGCCCTTAGTGGAAGTTAGGACCAGAGTTTCGTGGGTTTTGTTAATAAGCTCGGCAGTGACTATTTTTCCGGTTTTGTCGGTGACCTGGGCAGCTTTTATCCCTGAGCCTCCCCTTCCCTGGATTTTCCAGGCAGTAATAGGAGTTTTTTTGCCCAAACCATTTTCCATAACCACCAGAAGCATTCCTGTTTGATCAATGACAACATTCATCGAGACAACTTCGTCGCCTTTTTCGAGCATTACTCCCCTTACACCTGAAGTGTCCCGGTGCGTTGGCCGGACCTGGGATTCTTTAAAGCGGATTGATTGACCCCGGTAAGAGACTATCACTAAATCATCTGAACCTGAAGTTGGTACAACCCAACCCAGTTCGTCGCCAGGATCGAGTTTGATTGAGATAAGCCCGTTTTTGCGGATATTAGCGTATTCTTCAACTGGAGTTTTTTTTACATTGCCCTGCTTAGTGCACATAAATAAGAATTTGTATTTGTCTTTAGCGCGGTGGGTTAAAATAGCAGTAATTTTTTCACCCTGGTCAATGTTTATTAAATTTACAATTGCCTGGCCTTTAGCAACCCTTGAAGTTTCTGGAATCTCCCAAACTTTGATCTGGAAAACCCGGCCTTTATCTGTAAAAAACAATAAATTATCTAAAGTTCTGGTATAGAAAAGATGCGAAACTGCGTCTTCCTCTTTAGTTGTAATTCCGGAAACACCTTTGCCTCCCCTTGCTTGAGTCCTGAAAGTTCCCGGAAGTTGTCTTTTTACATACCCGCCTTGTGTAACTGTGACTATGGTTTGTTCATCAGCTACCAGGTCTTCTTCGGAAAATTCTCCGACCTTTTGTTTATATACCCTGGTCCTCCGGTCATCCCCGTAGCGGTCCTTAATCTTTTTCAGGTCTTCCCGGACAACTTTTAAGATTTTTTCCGGTTGGGCTAATAAATCTTGAAGGTAAGCAATCAACTCGCGTATAAGTTTTAACTCGTCTTCAATCCTCTGCCTTTCAAGGGCTGCCAGGCGGCGAAGCTGCATATCCAAAATTGCAACAGCCTGGATATCGGATAGTTTAAATTTAGACATCAACTTTCCTTTAGCCTCATCAGCGTCTTTGCTTTTTCGGATAGTGTTAATTACTTCGTCAATGTTATCAACGGCAATTTTTAACCCTTCTAATATATGCTCGCGGGCTCTAGCTTCTTTTAGTTCAAATTCCGATCTTCTTGTGATAACAATCTGCCTGTGATGGATAAATTCCCCCAAAACCCGCTTTAAAGTCATTAAATGCGGTACTCCGTCTGAAAGCGCTACCATGTTTACATTAAAAACTGACTGCATGGCTGTATGTTTGAAAAGGTTATTTAATACAGATTGGGGTTTGGCGTCCCTTTTTAACTCCACCACAACCCTCATTCCCCGCCGGTCGGATTCATCGCGCAAGTCTGAGATGCCTTCGATTTTTTTGTCTTTTACAAGGTCAGCAATTTTAGCAATCAAAACTGCTTTGTTAACCTGGTATGGAAGTTCTGTTACAATGATATCGAACCTGCCTCCCCTTGCTTCTTCAATTTCAGCTTTAGCCCTCATAACAACCCTGCCTTTGCCTGTAGCGTATGCTGCGAGAAATTCACTTTGATCGTAAATTGAAGCACCTGTCGGAAAATCAGGACCCTTAATAAATTGCATTAAATCCTCAACAGTGGCTGAAGATTGGTAGTAAACTTCCTGTTTTAACTCTTCAACGGTCTGGCCCAACTTTACTTCTTGAGTTTGGGTTTTTGTCTTTTCTCTTTCCTCCTCACTCTTTCCTGACTCTTTTGCAGGGTGTTCAATCATGTAAATTAACGCATCGCAAACTTCCCCTAAATTATGGGGCGGAATCTGCGTAGCCATGCCGACAGCGATACCCTGGGCTCCGTTTAATAAAAGATTCGGAATTACAGTAGGAAGCCAGACAGGTTCCTTAGTGGTGCCTGAATAATTTTCAATAAAATCTACAGTATCTTTGTTAATGTCACGTAATAATTCATCAGCTATTGATGAAAGCCTGGCCTCGGTATAACGCATTGCAGCAGGAGAATCGCCGTCAATTGATCCAAAGTTTCCCTGGCCGTCAACCATTGGATAACGCATAGAAAAATCCTGTGCCATGCGGACCATAGCTTCATAAACAGGTGCGTCACCATGAGGGTGATAATTTTTTAAAACTTCACCAACGACTGCTGCCGATTTCTGGTACCTTGAGGTATGATGCAATCCCTGCTCACTCATGGCAAAAACGATCCTTCTTTGGACAGGTTTAAGCCCGTCCCTGACATCAGGTAAGGCTCTGGAAACGATTACGCTCATGGCGTAATCGAGGTAGGATTTTTGCATCTCTTCGACAAGTGGAGCGTTTTCGATCCTTCCGATATTAGTTTGCTGTGGGGTGTTTTCGTCCATTTTGCCTAAACCATTTAACCATAATCACGCTCAAAACTCAAGCAAGAACTGGTATAATAATGTAATGAGCAAAATAAAAGTCGGGCTTTTTTTTGGAGGGAGGTCAGTTGAACATGAGGTGTCAGTAATCTCTGCGCTTCAGGCTTATGTGAATCTAGACAAAGACAAATATGAAGTGATTCCGGTATACGTTGATAAGTCAGGGCATTTTTTTACAGGGCATAAATTCCTTGATATAAAAAATTACAAGGATGTGCAGGGGTTATTATACTCCTCAACCCAGATTGTCCCGGCTAACAGGACTTCAGGAGGTTTTTTAAAACAGGGTTTTCTAAAGAAATTCGAACCTATTGATGTGGCATTTCCCCTATTCCATGGTTCTTTCGGCGAAGACGGTTGCATACAGGGGGTTTTTGAAGTTTATGGCATCCCTTATGTTGGGCTTGATGTTACTGCATCTGCAGTTTGCATGGATAAAATAATGTCAAAGGCTTTGTTTAAAGAGATTGGTTTAGAGGTTGGGAAATATACCTGGATAACAAGGAATGATTGGATTTTAGCTCCAAAGGTTTGCCTTAGGAAAATTAAATCAGAACTTAAATTCCCGATGTTTGTAAAACCTGCGACTGGCGGATCTTCAATTGGAGCGGGAAAAGCTGTTGACGAGGATTCACTGCAGTTTGCGATTGAAGTAGCATCAGCTTATTCCGAAAGGATAATAATCGAAGAATCATTTGGTAAAGATATAATCGAGGTAAATTGTTCGGCAATGGGGTACAGAAATGTTAAAGCTTCTGTTTGTGAACAGCCGGTAAAATCTGAGGAACTTTTAACATTTTCGGATAAGTATATGAAAGGCGGTAAAGATAAAAGAGCAGGCGGAATGGAAACCTTATCAAGGATAATTCCTGCTCCAATTTCGCCCTCCCTCACAAAAAAGATACAGGAGTCAACAATAAAAGTTTTTAAATCATTAAATGGTTGCGGAGTTGTACGGATAGACTTTTTTGTTGATGTCAAAGCTGAGAAATTTTGGATCAATGAAGTCAACTCTCCACCGGGGTCTTTGGCATTTTACCTTTGGGAAAAGTCCGGACTTTCATATAAAGAGCTTTTGGATAAATTAATTGAGTTTGCACTTGAGCGGAAGGAAGACAGAAAAAAAACAACTTATGTTTTTGAGTCGGGGCTTTTAGAAATGATGGCAAAAGCTAAAGCTTGAGGGTTTGCAACCAGTTCATTAAAATACATAAATGTTAAAAATTTTAAAAAGAAACATACTATACATCGCTTTTTTTCAAGCCCTTATATCTACTGTCGGCAGTTTATTTTTTAGTGAAATACTTAAATTTCCCCCTTGTGTTCTTTGCTGGTACCAAAGGATAGCAATGTATCCCCTCGTTGTTATTTTAGCCATAGGTATTTTAAAGAAAGATAAACTGATGCCTTATTATGTTTTAGTCCTCTCACTTTTGGGCTTTGTCATTGCTTTTTACCACAATCTTTTATATTACAGTTTAATACCTGAGGCAGCAGCTCCTTGTGCCGCAGGTATTTCCTGTACAACTAAGTTTATCCAGTGGCTTGGGTTTGTGACTATACCATTTTTATCTTTAACATCTTTTGCTATAATAAGCGCTTGTGCGTGGATAAGTTTAAAATCCAGTAAAGAAGTATAGAAATGACACAGGAAGTAAAAATACTTACAGGAATCGCAGTTATTACAGTCGCGCTTGTTATTGGCGCAGTCTTTTTCTTAAGCAAGGGTGAAAAACCGGTAGTTATTGAATCTTCAAGACTTGTAAGAGAAGACTCCCTGAAAATATCTACCGATTCAGCAAAATTGACGATGGTTGAGTTTGGGGACTTCCAGTGTCCCGCTTGTGCTATTGCCTACCCTGGAATTAAAAAAGCTATTTCCGATTTCCCCGGACAGGTTAATTTTGTTTTCCGCCATTTCCCGCTGTCACAGCACAAAAATGCTGAAATTGCAGCCCGTGCTGTAGAGGCGGCAAACTTACAGGGTAAAGCTTGGGAAATGCATGATAAATTATATGACTTACAGCCGGAATGGGAAAATGAAGCCAATGTAATAGAAATTTTCAAAAAATATGCGGGAGAATTCGGAATGGATATTGAAAAGTTTGCTTCTGATATAAATAACGATGCAATTAAACAAAAAATCAGAAACGATATGTCCGACGGGAATGCTTTAGGTGTTAATTCCACCCCTACCCTTTTCTTTAATGGTGAGATTTACAAAAAAAGCACCTCCTACGAAGCTTTAAAAGCCGAAATAGAATCAAAAATAAAGTAAAACATGTTACACCTCGGAGGTGTAACATTACTGTTTACCTGCAAGGGGATTTTTATTCCTGATTTCTTTGTCCGCGACCTTTCCATTTTTATCAATTTCGTAAACGTAAGCTTCCCCTATTCCGAATTCTAATTTTGCAATTTCTTCTTCAATGTATTGCCGTGAGAGGAGATAATGACATTTTTCCCCTGCTTCAGTTTAGGTAAAATTTCTTTCCTGTAATACGGAATTAACCTTTCGTAAACTTGTTTCATTGACTCGCCTTCAGGTGTTGGATAGTCCCAGGATCTTCTCAATTTTAGGAATTCTTCTTCTCCAATTTCTTCTTTGACCTGCCACTTATTTTTACCTGCATAAATCCCGTAATGTTTCTCAGTTATTGCATGATCTGTTACAACTTTTAAGTCATTCCGGCCTAATACTTTCATAATTTCGTTTAAAGTTTTAGTTGCACGGATTAGCGGTGATGAGTATGCGAAGTCGAAATGAATATCTTTGAGTTGCCTGCCGGTTTCTTTTGCCTGTTTGATGCCTTTTTTGGTTAAATCAATGTCGGTCCAGCCTTGCCAGAGGCCTAGTTTATTCCACTTGGATTCGCCGTGCCTCACCAAAACAAGCTTAGCCATTTCTTTTGAATACTTCTTTCCCCGGATAAGCAGAGCTTTCCTTCGGATAATCCGCTTTGTCCCCAAGTTCTTCCTCAATCCTTAAAAGTTCATTATACTTTGCAATCCGGTCAGTTCTACAAAGTGATCCTGTTTTGATTTGCCCGGTTCCAAGTCCAACTGCAAGGTGAGCAATTGTTGTGTCTTCTGTTTCTCCTGACCGGTGGGAAATAATGGATTTAAAGTTAGCTTCCCTTGCCGTTTTTACTGTTTTGATGGTTTCACTCAATGTCCCAATCTGGTTTAATTTTATCAATATTGCATTTGCGGCTTTTTCATCCACGCCCTTTTTAAGGAATTTGGGATTTGTTACAAATAAATCGTCGCCAACAATTTGAGTGGTCTCGCCAATTGACTTGGTTAATTTTTTCCAGCCTTCCCAGTCGTTTTGGTCCAGCCCGTCCTCGATAGATACAACAGGGTACATCCGTGCAAGTCCCTGCAGCCATTCAACCATTTGTAAGGTTTGGAGCCTTTCACTTTCAGTGTTTAACCAATATTCCCGGTCTATGTAAAGCTCAGAAGCCGCAACATCCAAAGCCAGTAAAAAATCTTTACGGGGAAAGTATCCTGCTTGCCGGATTGCTTCTAAAATTAGGTCCATTGCATCTTTGTTACCGGATTTTACCGGGAGTGAATAACCTCCCTCGTCACCAACAGTTGTGGCATACCCTTTTGTTTTTAAAACTTTTTCCAGAGTATGAAACACTTCAACCCCCATCCGTAAAGCTTCAGAAAAGGTTTTGGCAGAAATCGGGATTATCATGAATTCCTGAATATCCGTGGATCCGGCCGCGTGCCTTCCTCCATTGATAATATTCATCATAGGAACAGGCATCTGCATTTTTGGATTTCCCGCAAGTTCATTGAAGTATGCATAAAGTGGTTTCTTTTGGGATAATGCTGCGGCTTTTGATACGGCGATTGAAACTGCTAAAATTGCATTTGCACCAAGTCTTGATTTATTTTCAGTTCCGTCAAGGTCTATTAAAGTTTTGTCTATTGCATCCTGGTCTTCCGCCGCTTTTCCAATTAAAGCCTTTGCAATCGGGCCATTTACGTTATAAACGGCTTTTTGTACTGATTTGCCCTGATAAATTTTGGGATTGTTATCCCGGAGTTCAATTGCTTCATGTGTCCCCGTTGAGGCGCCGGAGGGAACCGCTGCCCTTCCAAATGAGCCATCTTCCAATGTAACATCTGTTTCAACCGTGGGGTTTCCTCTGGAATCTAAAATCTGCCTGGCTTTTATTAAACTAATCTTCATTAAGTTACTATTTTAACTTGTTTACTTAAACATTCAAGTGTTTTAGGAATATTGGTCCGGCAAATCGTTTTCAATTAAAATAACTGCATCCTTTTGCGCGAGTTTGCTGGCAATCTCCATCGCTGATTTTGTCGAGAGAGCAAAGTGGGTTTTGTTTTTGGGAAACCTTGCTTCATTTAATCCTGACTTCAAAAATAGCTTAAAACTCTCACCAACAATTATTATTTCGTCAGCGACTTTACCGGCATTTTTAATAAACTTTTTGTTTTCAATTTCAGCGTTCTTTCCCTGCTCTATAAGCCCAGGTGTTATTAATATTTTTTTTAAATCTTTTCCGGTTTCTTTAAGGAGTTTTAAGGATGAAATGACTACTTTCGGATTAGTGTTGTAGCTGTTATCGATAATAGTAAGTTTTCCCGTTTTTCTTATTTCCAAACGGTGTTCGGTAGGTAAAATTAACCGGGCCCGGGAAGCAATTATTTTTGCGCTAAGTCCCAGGTTATAAGCGATTGCAGCGGCTGCTAAAAAGTTATAAGCGTTATGTTCCCCCGGAAGCGGTAAATCAATGTCAATTTTGTCTCTATCAAGAATCAGTTTAAATGCAACTCCGCCTTCTTTGCTTTTTACATTCTCAATCCTAAATTTATCAACTTCTCCCCCGAAGAAAATTTTTTGTGCATTAAATTTTCCATGAGTCTGCATAGTTAACTCATCCATTGAATTTAGAAATAAGGGACCGTCTTTTAAAAACTGCACTTCCTCAAATTGAGTTCTTGCAAGTTTTTCAATATTGCCAAACCTTTCTAAGTGCTGCGGGGCAATGGCGGTTATAATTGCCATATCTGGGTTTGCAATTTTGCAAAGATTTCTGATGTCGCCCGGGTGATACGCATCCATTTCTACAATAAAAATTTCAGTTGTTTCCTTAAGATCTGAAAGAATTGTTTTGGCGATTGCCACGGGCGTGTTAAAACTTTTGGGGGTTTTAACAGTATAAAAATCTTTCCATAAAAGTGTATAGAGAATATTTTTGGTTGAGGTTTTGGCATACGAACCGATTATTGCAACTGTTTTTAAATTCTTGAGGCCCTGGAGTTTTCTCTTTGCGCTTTGGGTTATTTTAAATTTAAAGTAAAAGTCAAACGGCGAAAACAGGATTGAAGAAAAAACAATAAACAAAGGTGAAATTGACTCAAAAAAAATATAAACCATAACTAAAATTAATAAACTTCCGCTAAAGAGAATTAAAGCAATTAATGTTGAAAGTGTGAGCATAATAAAAGAGGTAATTGTTGCCAAAAACTGGATTTTTAAAGTAAGCTCAAGCGAGTTTTTTTTCTGCAAATTTCTTCTTAAGGGATTATTAAAAAACCATTTTAAAAAATCGCCGCGATCATATTCCAAAAGCTGGAATATATATAGATAGTCAAGTAACGGAAAAAGTTTGCTTAACATATTAACTTAAAAAATCTATAACCCAATAAAGAAACATTTTTGGATTTCCGGTATGTGGAAAATGTCCGGTGTTTTCCAGAATTTCTATTCTGCTATTTGGAATTAACTTATAAATCATCCTTCCGTATTTTAATTTAACTTGTTCGTCATTTTCTCCCCAGATTATAAACGTGTTATTTTTTATCCGGCCTAATACATTGCTAAGGTCCTCATCCAAGATGTTAGTAAGAGTATTTTTTAAAAATCCCGCATTTAAATAATCGGATTCCAGTTTCCAGTAAAGCCATCTTCGAACTTTCAGTTTGATATTGAAGAAATTTGGAACTAAGTACTTAAAGACCTTCGCATTAACATAAAGAACAAATCTAAAAAAAGTTTTCTTTGGACGGATTCCCGAACTACTTTCTAAAATTAGTTTATCTATTAATTCCCCGTTTTCGGATGCAAACTTTATTGCGATATTTCCGCCAACAGAATGCCCCAAAAGATTAGGCCATTTTAATTTTTTATCTAGAATAAAATCCTTAATAATTTCTGCATAATCTGAAACCGTAAAGTCTTTTTTTGGGGCTTCACTTCTTCCAAAGCCCGGTAAATCAATCAGCCAAAGGGTAAAATGTTTTTTTAAAACTTCCGCTACATTGTGAAAAGTTGAAACATCCTGTTTCCATCCGTGAAGCATAATTAGATCTTTGCCACTCCCCAACTTTTGATAATAAATTTCCTGATTGTTTAGTTTGATATACATTAAACAAAAACCCTTTCAACTGCCTCATTAAATTTTCTGCCTCTATC
The DNA here is from genome assembly GCA_016186985.1 of Candidatus Daviesbacteria bacterium. Classification (GTDB taxonomy): domain Bacteria; phylum Patescibacteriota; class Microgenomatia; order Daviesbacterales; family UBA10151; genus JACPKO01. The sequence goes on along the minus strand of JACPKO010000038.1, from coordinate 28,239 downwards.
AAATTCGTTTTGAAATAAATTAAAGGAAGTTGCGCCGGGAGAGAAGAGAATCACCTGCGGTGATAAAATTACATCCCCACTTTGCACTCTTTTTTTTACAGCTTCAAGTAAAGCTGTTAAATTATTATAATTCCCTCTGACTTTTTTTTGGCTGATTGCTGAGAGCTGATTGCTGAGAGCTTCTGTTGCATCACCCTCCAGGAAATAAACCTCTTTTGCATATTTTCCTATTGCTTGCGCAAACTTTCCATAATCCAATCCCTTATTCATCCCACCACAAATTAAAATGGAATTTGGAAAAGTTTTTAAAGATTCAATTGCGGGTTCCGGTGCGGTTGCTGTTGTATTGTTGTAAATTTTTACACCGTTCCATTCCTTTACAAGCTCCATCCTGAAAGGCACACCCTTGAACTTCCCAAAAACTTTAATTGTCACATCTTCCCCCACCCCCAATTTTTTTGTAACAGCAAGGGCTGCTGCAAAGTTGGATAAATTATATTTGCCCGGAAGAAGCGGTTTAAAACCAGCAGGTAAATCATCACTTGAAAAATAAACAATTTGTGATTTTATGCCGGATAAAAATTCAGTATTGTTTATTTGTTTATCATCTTTATTAACGAATAAGAAATCATTTTCGTCCTGATTTATGGCGATTAATTTTTTAGATGCAACATATTCCTCCATTGAAGTGTAGTAATTTAAATGGTCCTGGTAGATGTTTGTTATAACTGCATATTTTGGCGATACTTTTTTATCATTAAAAGATTCCAGCTGGAAAGAGGAAATTTCTAAAATAACTAAAGTATCCTTACCGATATCTTCGATTGAATCCAAAACACTTTTACCGATATTCCCCGTAAGGATTGCTTTTCTTGTTACACCTTGCCTGCCGGCAGGCAGGCCTCCGAGGTGTAACTTTTTTATAACCTCAAAAATTAATGAAGCCGTTGTTGATTTGCCCTTTGTTCCGGTAACACCAATAATTTGGTTTCTATTTATAAATTCCAAAAATATTCCCAGGTCAGTTGTAATTTTTTTCCCTTTTTCTTTTGCATACTTTAGGAATTGGTTATCAGGTTTTAACGCTGGATTTCTAATAACGAGATCTGCCCAGTCAATATCTTCTTTTTTGTGACCGCCCAAATGATATTTAACGTTTATAAATTCCTTTAATTTTTCAAGAGATGGTTTTAAAGAATCAGCATTTTTTAAATCGGTGACCAAAATATCCGCTCCTTTTTTTGCAAAAAATTTAGCGGAACCTACACCTCCCTCGTTTAATCCAAGGCCCAGAATAAGTATTTTTTTATTTTTGAAATCTTTAATCATTGATCTTTAATCTTATTTTTTGATCTATATCCCCTGCCCCCATAAAAATTACCAAATGGCGATTGGTTAGTTGGTTAGTGAGTTCCTGGAAAGTTTTGCTAAGGTTTCTTGAGTATTGGACATTTTCTTTTCCTATTGCTTGAACCAGCTGCTTACTGTCTACAAGTCCTGTATCTATTTCCCTGCTGGGATAAATATCTAAGATATATGCTTTTTTAACAGGAAGATTTCTGAAAACTTCTACAAAATCGGAAAATAGTGCTTTGGTCCTGGAAAACATATGCGGTTGGAATAGGACAATAACTTCACGATCGTGATATTTTTGTCTCAAAGCCTGCACAGTAACCTTAATCTCAGTTGGGTGATGGCCAAAATCTGAATATACTTTTGCGCCATTTATATTACCGAGATATTCTATTCTTCTGTCTATTCCATCAAAGTTTTTTAAACTCGATTTAATTACTTTTGGATTTATTCCTAAGGCAACACCGACATGGTATGCAGCAGATGCATTTAAGATGTTATGACTGCCAAGTACTTTTAGGGGAAAATCAATTAAATTCTTAGAATAATCTGAGACTGGTTTAAAAAACATTCCATATTGTGCGTTTTCCTCAAGTAAAGTTTTTCTTGTTCCACTGTCTTCCAAATTTGCCAGAATCATTTTTTTGGTTTTATGCAAAAAATTCTGGAAAGACCTTTTATAAATTGCAAAATCCTTGAAATACTCGGGATGGTCAAATTCAATATTTGTCACAACTGAAACATCCGGAGTTAAAGACATATAGTTATCGTTAAACTCATCCGCTTCAACAACAAAATATTTAGTATGACCAATCTTGAAATTCCCACCCCATTTTTTAACGTTTGCGCCGAGCATTATTGTTGGATCCAAATTTGCATCTCCCAATAACTTCCCAATCATAGCAGTGGTTGTTGATTTACCATGTGTTCCGCAGACGGCAATTACAAATTTGTCTTTTGTCAAATTTCTACCTAAAAACTGCTGCCAGGTTAAAATTTTAAGCGGGTCTCGACCGCGAGCTTTGCTCATCTTTCTCTCTTTGGCTTCAATAAGCTCTTCGTTGTTTGGATCCAATGAAAAAATTGCGGGGGTGACAACCAAAAGATCTACGTTTTGCAAATGAGATTTAGAATGACCCTTTAAAATATCAACTCCTTTTAGAGGTTTTGTAAATTCATCGGTTGGGTTAATATCACAGCCAGAAATCGTATATCCGTAAGATCTAGCAATTGCAGCACAAGAGGAAGTGCCGGAGCCGGCAATACCTAAGAAATGAACTATCTTTTTAGGTAATTTTTCTTCTTTCATAATTAACCCCCTTTTTGAAATTACGTTTTCAGCATATTTTAAATCTTTTTTGTCATTAATCCCAATCCACTCTGAGTGGTTTTTTAAAACAAATAAATTTATCCTCTTTCCCTGTTCTTTAGCAATATTTAATAGATCTGTTAAATAATATTCTCCATTTTGGGATTTTTCCACCTTTGGCAAATTTTTCCTCAGAAAATCTGTATTAAAAAGATAAACCCCGCAATTGATTTCCTTGCTTACTGTGCCCGATTCCAGATATTCTTTATACTCTAAAATTTTGGAAAAATTACCTTTTTTATCGCGAATAACCCTTCCCGCTTCCATCGCCCTTGGAGTTTTGATTGTCATTAAACTTATTTCGGTCCGGTTTGCTTCGTGGGACCTTAAAAATTCCTCGAGCGTTTTTTTTGTATAAAGAGTTGCGTCGTCACCGTTTATAACCATCACAGTTTTAGCTTCCCACCTTAAAGGTGTAAAGCTAAATTTAGTAAGTGCCAGTTTAACAGCATCAGCTGTGCCTAAAAGCTTCCTTTGATACACAAAATCGCACTCTATGTATTTTTTGATCTCGTCTTCTACTTTCGGGTCAGACAAAACGGTAATAATGTTATTAATTCCCAAATTTTTAAGATTTTGGATTGGATAATAAATTAAGGGTTTTCTGAATATAGGATGGAGAAGCTTAGTATAGCTTTCCCCAAACCTTGTGCCTTTGCCTGCGGCAAGAACTACAACTGCTATATTTTCTAAATCCATGAGCTTATTTTCGTGTAAGACGAGTTAATTATCAAGGGATCCTTGAGTTATAATACGTCCTTATGAAAGTAGCAATAGTTGCAAGCTTACTCAAACCAATTTCGCCGGAGAGTATTGGAGGTACAGAAATGTTTGCCCACCTTTTGACGGAAGGGTTAGTAGATAAAGGGGCTGATGTGTCGCTTTTTGCAACCTCAGACAGTAAAACCCGCGCCAAACTTATTTCAGTTTGTAGCTCAAAACAAACAAATGGTTTATATGAGGGAGATTTGGAGACACGAATCCCTTACCAAATTTTACAAGCCGGTAATGTCATCGAAAAAAGTAAGGATTTTGATATTATCCACAACAATTATTACCATTTTTATCTTTTTTCGGGGTTTTCTGCTTTTGCTGATTGTCCAATTGTAACAACAATGCATAATCATCACTGGAAATCCCCAAACTTAAAGTCAGTTCTTGAAAAAACCCAGAGAAAAAACAAAGATGTAGTTGTATTTGCTTCAAAAGCTGCCCAAAAAATATCAAATAGCCTATTTAGTAGCGAAGTAATTTATTATGGAATTGATATTTCCTTATTCCCTTTTTCTCCAAAATCGGAGGACTACATCTTATGGTTTAGCAGGATGGTTCCGCCAAAAGGAATAAAAGATGCAATGGATGCTTCATACGCCGGAGGCTTTCCACTTATTCTTGCCGGTGGAGAGCCTATCCGGCCTGAACACAAAACTTACTTTGCCGAGAAGATTAAACCTAATTTTTCAAATAATGTTAAGTATAAAGGTCCTTCTACAGAAAAGGAAAAGATATCCCTTTATAAAAATGCTAAAGCATTGCTTTTCCCGACCCATCTTGAAGAAGAATTCGGTTTGGTTATGGTTGAAGCAATGGCTTGCGGCACTCCGGTTATTGCTTATAACAGGGGCGCAATATCTGAAGTTGTTAAAGATGGGGTGACCGGATTTGTCATTGATCCCGATAATGAAGACAGGCCGCATAAAGAATCGTGGATAATAAAAAAACAAGGAATTGAGGGACTTGTTGAGGCAGTGAAGCGGATCGGAGAGATTGATAGAACAGCTTGCAGGAAATATGTCCAAAAGCATTTTACAAAAGAGAAGATGATTAATGAATATATTGCCCTTTATACCCGGCTTCTTGATAAGAACTCTTAGTTTCAGTCACAATATTCGCTAGTTGATTCTTTGTTTAAAACCCGTTATAGTACCCGTTTAGTCCCGAAAAGCAAACAATGAAAAAACCATTAGTTGCTACCATAAGTAAATATCCGCCCTATATATCAGGTCCTTCAACCGAAGCTAAAAACCAGGCAAAAGCTTTATTTGAGATTACCGGCTATAAACACCACCAGGTAACTTATAACCCAACTCTTTATCAGCTACAGCAGAAAACCTCGGATGTAAATCCGAGGATTAATGCTTTAAATAACACAGCTTTAGCTGTGAAGCTGAGAAGAAACCACGGGCTTACGCCCGTGGAGCTTCATAACAACCAGCCTAAAGTTGATGATTATTTTAAACTCAAGGAAAAATCAGAAAAATTCGTAAACATCCACAGGATTAACCCTCTAGCGCAAGCAGATGTGAAAGTTTTTGACGGTGAACTGATTAAAGCTTTTATTGGAAGGGTAATTAACCTGGTGCAAAATAAAGGGGTTAATGTTTTATCAACATACTACCTTGATCCGCATGCTTATATTGCCAATCAGGCGAAATTATATGCAAAAAAAATACTTAATAAAGAAGTAATTACAGCCCACAAAGCCATTGGGTCAGATATTTTGAATTCTATAGCCAATCATCTTGAGGATGGCCAGGGAAAGTTTTTACTGCTCCAGCTGTTAGAGGGTGATTTAATGTTTGCTGTTTCCAAATATGCAAAGGATAAAATTATTGAGTTTTCCAGTATCATCCTTCCTCCGGAAGCGTCCAGCCAAATAGCCTCAAAACTGCAAGTATTATACGCTCCTGTTGAGAATGAATATTTAAAGAAAAAAGATATGAAAGCAATAAAAAACTTTAAGAAGGAGTTTAAAATAAATCCAAATTTCAAAATAATCTCCACTTTTGGCAGGGTATTTCCTGAAAAAGGCATAGATGATTTGATTAAGGCTTACGGCATGATAAAAAAAACCTTCCCGAAAACCTGCCTGGTAATTGGTGGAGACGGAATTGAACTGGATAACCTAAAAAAACTAGCCTCTGATCTAAAATTGACTGATGTTTATTTTACAGGCGCAATTTTGGATCCCGAGAAAAAGAGGGCGTTAATGCAATCGTCAGTCTTGGGGATAATTCCAACAAAACCTACCCCAACCTTTGTTGAAACTTTGTGTATCAGCGCGTTAGAATACCAGGCTTCAGGTTGTGTAATGCTCACAACCAGGGTGGGTGGAGTACCGGAAGCTGCTGGAGAACACAGCTTATATGCTAAGCACTCTGATCCTAAAGATTTGGCCAGAAAAATTGCACAGGTTTTAAAAGGTGAAATTAATCGTGAGGAAATTATCAAAAGAGGTTTGGAACATGTAGATAAATTTAACTACCTGAAGATAACAAGGGACTTTTTAGAAATGGTTGCAAAGGAGCGGGAACAGAAAAAACCCGTCTCTGTTGCGATCGAACCTGAATTCTGGTTGACTCCAAGTCTGGTTAAACCTTTTGGCAAGCGGTATAAAATTTAAATCTTCGCAGTCTATATGTCTAATATAGCCTGCTTCGCGTGGGTTTGGATAAATCGTTTGCGCGGAGGGACCTCGTCTCCCATAAGCATTGTAAATACCTCATCAGCTTTTTCTGCATCTTCGATTGTGATCTGTTTTAAAACCCGATTTTCCGGGTTCATAGTAGTTTCCCAAAGCTGTTCCGGATTCATCTCCCCCAAACCTTTATAGCGCTGGATGATAATGGATGAAGCTTTTTTAACTTGTGCAGATTCTGATGTTTCTTCACCTTCGGTAGGAAGCACAACATCATCAGTGAGTTTGGTCTTGCCCCCGCCGCGGATTTTAAGTAAAATTGCGTCCCGCTGTAAATCTGTAAAAGCATAATGGATTTCTTTGCCCCTTTGGATTTTAAACAAAGGCGGCTGTGCAATATAAACATATCCTCTCGTAATTAGTTCAGGTAAGTACCTGAAAATAAAAGTCAGTAACAGTGTGCGGATATGCGAACCGTCAACATCAGCGTCAGTCATTAAAATTATCCGGTGGTAACGTACCTTTTCATACTGGACTATGTCGCCAATTCCGGTTCCAAGGGCAATAACCAGGGCTTTTATTTCCTCAAATTCTAATATTTTATCAAGACGCGCCCTTTCAGTGTTTAAGATCTTTCCTTTAAGCGGAAGTATTGCCTGGGATTTTCTGTCCCTACCCTGTTTAGCTGAACCTCCTGCACTATCCCCTTCAACGATATAAAGTTCCGAGTTTGCAGGATTTTTTTCCTGGCAATCTGCTAATTTTCCCGGTAGAGTCATTCCCTCTAAGGCGCCTTTTCTGATAACCGCGTCTTTAGCAGCCCTGGCAGCAGCCCTGGCTTTTGCTGCAAGGAATATTTTTTCAATAATTCTTCTTCCATCTGAAGGGTTTTCCTCAAAGAAAGTTTCCAGGCCCTCTTTTGTGACCTGGTTGACTGCAGTCTGGACTTCAGCATTGCCTAATTTTTCCTTGGTCTGGGATTCAAACTGGATTCTATCCGACTCCATCTTGATGGAAATAACCGCAGTTAAACCTTCCTTGATATCATCTCCGGTAAAGTTTTCGTCTTTATCTTTTAAGGCTTCAATTTTCCGGGCGTAGTCATTGATTACGCGCGTTAATGCGGTTCTAAATCCGGTAACATGGGTTCCGCCTTCGGTTGTAGGGACAACATTGGCAAAACTCTCGACTGTTTCATTAAACCCTTCGTTATACTGAACGGCTATTTCAACTGCAATTTCGTTAACTTCGCGGTTTATGATAACCGGGCTTTGGTGAATTAACCCTTTGTTGCGGTTTAGCTGTTTAATTAGGGCTGCAATACCTGACTGGAAAAAGAAATGCTGCTTTTCCCCGCTTCTTTCGTCATATAAATGGAAAGAAATTCCAGCGACTAAATAAGCAACCTGTCTTAATTGCCTTTTGACTTTTTCAAATTCCGGGACAATCGTTGAAAGAATTGTTGCATCTGCTAAAAAGGTGACCTTGGTCCCTGTTGCAACTGTCCAAATAAAACTAGTTTCGAAAGGTCTTTTTTCGTCTTCGGCTTTCGTTTCTCTGACATCATTTTGGGGCACTCCCCTTTTGTACTCCTGAAAATAAATTTTACCTCCCCTTTTAACCTCGGCCCGCTGGTAATCTGACAATGCATTAACTGCTGAAACACCGACTCCATGCAAGCCTGAGGAGATCTTGTATCCTTCAGATCCGAACTTACCTCCGGCATGAAGCGTGGTCATAATAACTTCGAGGGCTGATTTGCCTGTTTTAGGGTGGATGTCAACCGGAATTCCCCGGCCGTCGTCGGCGACGGTAACATAACTGTCCTTATGCAAAACCACCCAGATATTTTTGGCAAAACCGGCTAAGGCTTCGTCAATAGAGTTATCAACAACCTCTTTAATTAAATGGTGAAGCCCTCTTGAGTCTGTAGACCCGATATACATTCCGGGCCGTTTACGTACAGGTTCCAGCCCTTCAAGAACCTGGATTTGGGATGCATCATAAGCGGTCTTTGCCATGTAAGAGAGTTTAACAGCTCAAGCAAATTATTGCAAGGTAATATTCATATTTTAGACTGTTGGAATAATCCAAACTAGTCACTTTTTAATCTGAGCATAAGGTATTCTAAAATAGTCCGGATATTAACGTTTGACTCCTTCCAAATCTGTGCCTGCAATAAATCCTCCAAAAATCCAATCTCGGAGGTTTGATATGAAATGACATCTGGATTGTTTATTTTCTCGCGGTATGACTGAATCAAGTTTTCTAAAAACCTCTCTTTATCCTCAGTTTTCTCAATGATCTCAAACCTTTCCTCGATGGAAGCGTTTAAAATTTTGTCAATATCAAACTTTGAACTTTGAACTTTGAACTTTGAACTTTCGATGTGGCATCTTGATAAGTGAGAGGTGCTTTATTAACTGCTTAATTTGCGCTATACCAATCTTTTCATCATCGAATACTAAAATATCCAGGTTGTCACTCTTGATTTTAAATCCTTCCAGTATTTGCCAAATCTTTTGATCGCGAGCTTCCCTGTTTTTAGAAACAATAATCTCCGGCTGCATATAGAGCTTTGTAACAGAGATTGCCTAAAAAAAGAAGATATAAATTTAGAGGCGAGTCCAGGAAAGTTCGAATATTGCTCTTTGCGCGGAAGAAATCGGCAAGCTTTCAATAATTGTTCCGATAATATCTTTTGTGTAATCCAAAATTGCCACCTTATTATCATATATGTAAGTTTCAGTTGTAAAAAAAGTTTCTTTTGGAAGAATTTTAGTTACTCTAAAGGATTGGCTATCTTTAGGTGGAAGTTGCATTCCCCTTGGGTTATTAACAGCAAGCACCCGGATCCTTATCCCCTTTTTAATTCTCACCTTGATAAACTTATCGTTTAGGAGTCCTATTCCCAAATTTTCTGTTTCCTGATTGGTCCAACATAGGATCTCTCCTTTTGTTGATAAAATATCATTCCAGATTTGCAAAAGACCCATTTTTCCTTCAAAAACTTTTACCTTCGGCCTTATTTCTGAAGACTGATATTGGGATTGTAAGGATGGCAATGCTTCCTCCAGTTCTAATTCCTGCCTTCTTAGCAGTCTTTGTTTTGAGGAAAGCATTTGTAGTAACTTAGCCGGATTTAGAGCGAATACTTTTTTCTTATATTGTTTTAAATCTTCCTGCAAAAAACCCTTTTTGATTAGTTCCTGGGCAATTAGGTAGGCCGTTGATCTTTGCAGTCGGGACTGTTTAGCAATTTCATTTACTGTTGACGGCCCTAATTTAAAACAGGTTTCATAAAACTTAATTTCTTTAGGATTAAGCCCTAGACTTGCTAATGTTTTCTGAATTATTTTATCCATAAATAATAAACATAATTTTAGCACAGAATATATTAAATGTCTAACATAATTGGACAAAATAAGTAATAAATGAATTAGCTTTCTGGAACAATCTAAACTATTAATAGTTAAAAAATTAGGCGCATCTTTTTGACTCTTGTTTACTATAAGTTTAATATTCTCGTATGACAGAACGAGGAAAGAGATTCAATATTGCAAGGATAGATCGATTGACAGTCAGTTCTATTTTAGAAAGAGTTCAGATAGCGGATGATCCGGTTGACAGTGCAGCGGCTAGGATGGGATTTGATCAGCTCTATTCTCTGCTTAATGCCAAGGAATTACAATTTGTGGGGAGAATTTTAGCCATTGATCCTAAAAATCACGGGGTGGCTACTTCTCATCTTGGAATAATGCCGCCTCCGGCAGATTTAGTTCCTATTAGAGGTCAGCGTTATTTGGTAAATGCTCAGGAGGGGCAACGGGAAACGCCGATTGAGACTCAATACCTTCCGGAAAGAACGCATCGGGCTTATCTTGCAATGAACGAGCATATTAAGCGCGATTTAGATAGAGGTTTAGTTGTGGAATCAGGTTATAGATCGCCCGCCTTTCAACTAGTTACATTGCTGAACTATTTTCAAAGATTTGATTTTGATATCGATCGCACATTCAAATTGGTTGCAGCTGTTGGTCATAGTGAACATGGTTTTCCGGAAAGACAGGCAATAGATTTGGCTCCCAAAACCGGTGTTAGTGAAGGAGGTGTTGACGAAAGTTTCGCGCTTACAGATGAATATTTATGGCTTCTGCAGAATGCTTCAAGATATGGATTTGTTTTATCTTATCCCAAGGGGAATCCTGATGGCATTACTTTTGAACCCTGGCACTGGAGTCATAGAAAATGATTATACTTAGGCTAAATGAGTAATACATTCACCTCCCTTTTTAAAAGATCATCTTTCGAAAAAACCAAAAATATTTACAGTCTTCCCCTAAATCCTGAAACTAAAATCAAAAACATTTTATATGATTGGCCTTCGCATGAAGGACCTTTCCGCGGAGCGGTTGATTTTGCAGTTGATTTGGGCAGTGCTGTTTTAGCGCCTTTGGACGGGAAGGTTATTGAAATTGTTGACCAATTTGATAGGCATGGCGAGACTGAGGAATTTGCTCCGTTTCTAAACTATATTACAATTGCGCACGAAAATGGCGAATATTCCCAGCTTGCGCATATTAAAAAAAGTTCGGTTAAAGTTAAAATTGGTGATTTTGTTAAAACCGGACAAAAACTGGCAGTAACCGGTTTAAACGGCTGGATGATGGAGCCTTACCTCGAGCATTTGCATATGCTTGTTTTTAAATTACAGCTGGGGAGCAGTTTTAAAGGTCTTGAGATTCGTTTTCTAAAAGAGCTAAAAGAAGATCCAAAATCTTCTTGACACTAATCAACCCAATTAACGATAATAGATTTAATAACCTGCCCTGGTTGCAGATTAAATTTGTATGGATGAATCTCAACTGACTACTGTTGATGTTTTAGAAAAAGAAGGAAAACTTACCCCAGAGCAGGTTTCAACTATTAAGCTCGAAAATATTAACACAGGAACTCCGCCCGAAAAGATAATACTTGACAGAAATTTTGCAACGGAAAAAGACATCGCAATGGCCCGGGCAAAAATTTTAGGCATCCCCTATCTTGAGCTTGAAGATTTGGAGCGGCCCGGAATATCACCTGAAGTTTTAAACATGGTCCCTGAGCAGGTAGCCAGAAGGTACAAACTGATCCCTTTTAAGCTAAGCGGTAATATCCTTTCGATTGCCATGGCTGATCCGTTGGATATCCAGGTGATCCAATTCATTGAGAAAAAAACCGGCAGGAAAACTTCAAGGTTTTTGGCTTTGGAGAAAGAAATAGTTAATGCAATCTCAGACCAATACTCCCAAAACCTGACTTCAGAAGTTGTATCAGCCTTAAATGAGGTAAGTTCGGTGAGCACAAGGGAGGAAAAAGCCTCTTCGGACTTTGACAGGACTGAAGTAATTAAGGAGGCGCCGGTCACAAATATTGTTACCCAGCTTTTGGATTACGCTGTGAAAACCAAGGCTTCGGATATCCATGTTGAACCTGAAGAAACACAGACACGCGTGAGATACAGGATTGACGGGATACTCCATGAGAAAATAATTTTGCCTAAAAAAGTCCACGAAGCAGTTGCATCAAGAATCAAGATTATGTCGGGTTTAAAAATTGATGAACGGAGATTGCCTCAAGACGGCCGGTTTACTTTTTCAGACACAGGAATAGATATTGATCTACGTGTTTCTACCTTGCCGACAATTTTTGGAGAAAAAATAGTCCTTAGGCTTCTGCCAAAATCTCAAAAACCTCCAACGCTTTTGGAACTTGGGTTAAGAGCCAGTGCTTTAAAAAGCCTGGATATGCAACTTACCCGCACTCATGGCATAATCCTGATCTGCGGTCCTACAGGTTCAGGTAAAACTACTACCCTGTATTCAATACTTTCAAGACTCTCAAGTTCGAAGGTTAACATCCTGACTGTTGAGGATCCTGTTGAGTACCATATAGAGGGTGCAAATCAGGTTCAGGTTAACCCTCAGATTGGTCTGACTTTTGCCTCAGCCTTAAGGTCTTTTTTACGCCAGGACCCGAACATTATTTTGGTTGGGGAGGTCAGGGACGCAGAAACTGCAGAATTGGCCATCCAGGCTGCATTAACAGGGCACCAGGTTTTTTCAACTTTGCATACTAATTCGGCAGCAGGATCACTGCCAAGACTTTTGGATATGGGTATGGAGCCGTTCCTGCTTGCATCGTCAGTAAATGCGGTTCAGGGTCAGAGAATTTTACGCAAGCTTTGCCAAAATTGCCGTTATACTTACTCCCCCCCACAGGAAGTGGAAGCTAATATCACTCAAGTTTTAGGAAATTTAACGCCGGCAGGCCGCCCGATACAGCTATATAAAGCCAAGGGCTGCAGTGAATGCGGCGGATTGGGATTTAGCGGACGGATTGGTATTTTTGAAGTACTGGTTGTTTCCGATAAAATCATGAGACTTACTTTAGAAAGGGCTTCTGCCACTGATATAGAAAAACAAGCAGTTTCCGAGGGCATGATGACTTTGAAGCAGGATGGGTATCTAAAAGTGTTAGAGGGAGTGACTACAATGGAGGAGGTTTTGAGGGTTGCTCAGGATTAGCGTCAAGATGAATATATGAACTTAAACATTAATCAATTACTGGATTTAACAATCCAGAGGGAAGCTTCTGATTTGCATTTAATAGCAAAATTTCCTCCAACTATCAGGGTAAACGGTGATTTGCTTCCTGTTATGGGTTCTCAGGAGTTAACTAATGAGGACATCCGAACCTTAGTGCTGCCTATTTTATCCGAGGGGCAAAAAAATCAGTTAAACCGTTTTATGGATGTTGATTTCGGAATAGAGTATAGAGATATTGCAAGATTTAGGGTTAATTTGTATAGGCAAGTTGGAACACTGGCTGCATCGTTTCGGCTCATCCCTAAAAAATTAAGAAAACTTGAAGAAACCGGTTTGCCTCAAGCTATTGGAAAAATTACCGGGTTAAAACAGGGTCTAGTGCTGGTTACCGGTCCAACCGGACAAGGCAAAACTACAACACTGGCCGCCTTCATTGAGAAAATAAACAGTGAATCAAACAGCCATATTATTACTATTGAGGACCCAATTGAATTTATTTATCCCAAGGGCAAAGCCCTTATATCCCAGAGGGAACTGAATTCAGATACCGTATCCTGGGGGAGAGCCCTCCGGGCAGCGCTTCGCGAAGATCCGGACGTTGTGCTTATTGGAGAAATGAGGGATTTTGAAACAATCGCTGCTGCACTGACAATCGCTGAGACCGGACATTTGGTATTTGCAACCCTTCACACAAATTCCGCCTCTCAAACTTTAGACAGGATTATAGATGTTTTTCCGTCTATACAACAGGCCCAGGTAAGAAGCCAGCTTGCAGGAGTGCTTGAGGCTGTAATCTCCCAAAGGTTAATTCCCAGTATTTCCCCTGGAAGGGTTCTGGCTTATGAAATTTTAATTAGTAATTCTGCATGCAAAGCCATGATACGCGAGGGTAAGACTCATCTGATTGACAACCTGATCCAGACTTCCGCAGAGTCAGGTATGGTTATTCTGGAAGCAAGTCTGGCATTTTTGTTAAAAGAGGGATTAATAACCCTGGAAAATGCCCAAAATTATGCCTTTAGGATTTCCGTATTAAACAGACTTCTAACCTCGTAATATGGCTATATTTGTATATAAAGCCCGCGATTTCCAGGGAGTTGACCACAAAGGGACAATTGACACGGTTGATGCAAGCAGGGCCGCCCGGATCTTAAGCAAAAAAGGTCTGGTTGTTACCTCTATAATTGAGAAAAAAGATAACCCCCTTTTATTTGAAAAAATTTTTAACCGGGTTTCGTTTGAGGAATTGGTTATTTCAACCAGGCAGCTTGCGACAATGATTGAGTCGGGTCTGGTATTGTCAGAATCAATAAATATTTTAGTCGGCCAACAGTCAAATCCGAATTTCAGGAAAATTTGGGAAGAGGTATTAAGGGATATTAACAGCGGTTTAGATTTAGCATCATCACTTCGGAAACATCCTGAAGTTTTCCCTTCCCTTTACACTAGCTTAGTTAAAGCCGGAGAGCAGGCAGGTAACCTGGACGTAATTTTGACTGAAATGGCAAACAATTTAGAAAGGGACCGGGAATTCCGGAGCCGGGTTAGAGGGGCAATGGTTTATCCGATAATGGTTATAGGAATGATGGTTGTAGTAGTTGGGATAATGATGTTTTTTGTCATCCCCAGGCTGACTTCTTTATATTCGCAATCCGATATTGATTTACCGTTGCCGACCAAAATTCTGATAGGTAGCTCTAATTTTTTAATTGGTTATTGGTGGCTGCTGTTAATTTTATTTATCATGGCTGTTTTTGCTTTTAAAAAATGGGTATCAACACCAGGAGGAAAATTCGCCTTCGATGAATTTTTACTTAAAGTCCCCTTAGTAGGTAAAATCATCAGGGGGACATCTCTTACAAGTTTTACCAGGACCTTTGGGCTTTTAACTACGGCAGGTGTGCCAATTTTGGATTCAATAACTGTTGTTTCAGATGTAACAAACAACTCAGTATATAAAAAGGCATTACTGGAGACTAAGCTAGGCGTTGAGAGAGGACTAACAATGTCTGCACAGCTGGATGAGGTTGGAGTCTTCCCGAAAATTGTTACTCAGATGTATAAGGTTGGTGAAGAAACAGGCAAGGTTGACAAGATATCATTTAAGCTGGCTGAATATTTTGAAAGCGAAGCCGACCATCTGGTGAAAAATTTAACCGTCATTATTGAACCTGTAATCTTAATAATTCTTGGAGTCGGGGTAGCGTTCCTTGTTCTTTCTATCATCCTGCCTATATATAAACTTACCACTTCGATCGGGTAAGCCGGTTAAAACTGCTATCTTGACTACTCCTATTTCAGTGTGGGTAAAATGTACTTAACCTAATTAAAACTCTTAAAGAGTGATAATTTTTTAAGGAGGTGAGAGACTTGATAAAAACTGCCCGTAAACAATCTAAAGGTTTTACTTTGGTAGAACTTTTGGTTGTTATTGCAATTGTCGCCATTTTGGCAGCAGTTGTTGTACTTATAATTAACCCTCTTGAGTTAACAAGAAGAGGTAGGGATGCAGCACGGCTATCTGATTTATCTAACCTCCAAAACGCTATTAATGTAGCTGTCCAGGAGGCAACTGATTCAGGCGCAGCTATTTTATGTAATGGCGGAACTTATCCTTGTAGAGGAGACAGTTATCCTTTAGCAGCAAGTGACCGGTTATCTGATGGTACAGGATGGGTTTTGGTTAACTTAGGTGGACAACAGAGCGTTTCAGTCCCAACACTTCCTGTAGATCCGACTAACAATGCCACTTATTACTATACATATTGCGCTGATAATGATGCATGGGAAATCGATACTGTTTTAGAATCAGAGCAACAGAAGCCTAAAATGGCTTCCGATGGTGGAGATCAGAATGCAACCGATACGACTGGAAGATTTGAAGTTGGATCTAACCTGACTTTAATTAATGCGTCGGGAACGCCTTGTGCGTTTTAGTTTTAATAACTTAAATGATTTGGGTTTCAGGTTTAATAATTGGAATTTGTTTAGGAAGCTTAACAAAGGCGCTAGCGGATAGGAGCCTGACTAAGAGAACATTTTGGGGAAGGTCGTACTGCGAGAAATGTAAGAAGCATCTCGCTTGGTACGACCTTTTTCCGGTGTTGTCCTATATTTTTTTAAAAGGTAAATGCCGCTACTGCAAAAGCAAATTGAGCTTTGAGTATCCCCTTTCAGAGGTCTTAATGGGGTTAATGGTTGCGGGAATTTTTTATAAATACGTACCGTTAAATTTTTTAGAACTCGGTTGGCATGACCAGACATTAATTGTCTCAAGCGTTTTGTTTTACTGCTTAATTTTAGTAGTTTTAGCAGCTGTATTCATTACTGATTTTAAAACAGGTTACATTCCGGACAGGATTACCTACCCGTCGATATGGATTAGTTTTGTTTACCTTCTGGGTATTAGTATGTTTAAAGTATATTTAATATACGAGGCCCTAAAAGACTCCCCGGTCGGCAAATACCTCTTGCCCCCCCACTCTAATTATTTTTATACACATGCCATTGATTTATCAGCGCCGTTATTTTCCGGAGCTTTGATGGCGCTGGTTTTGGGAGTGTTCTTTTATTTGCTGATACTTATAACTAGGGGAAAAGGCATGGGCGGAGGAGATTTAAAATTAGGAGTCTTCTTAGGTTTAGTTTTTGGCTTCCCTTATGCCCTGGTTGTTTTAATGCTCTCCTTTTTACTTGGGTCGGTTTTTGGGGTGGGGCTAATTTTGGCAGGCAAAAAAAAGTTCGGCCAGACAATACCGTTTGGACCCTTCTTGTCTTTAGCAGGAATAATCTCTATCTTTTGGGGCAGCCAAATCTTGGGATGGTACTTATCCCTGACTTTGACCTATTGACAATAATTTTAGTATAGATAAAAATAAAATAAGAGTGAATAAATTCCTGCCCAAAACAATTAACAATCCTAAAGGTTTTACCTTGGTTGAGCTTCTGGTAGTAATTACAATAATTGCTATTTTATCTGTTATTGGTGTTGTTGTTTACCAGGGTCAGGTAAAAAATGCCAGGGATTCGGCAAGGAAAACAGACATTGACGCTATTGCTAACGCTATGGAGGCGAATAAAGTTGCGGGTTCTGTTACCTACAATGCGATGGCAGATACTTTCTTTGCTTCAGGTAAGGCTCCTACCGATCCGACTTCTACGAATGTAGCTCCTGAAGATGCATGCCCAGGCGTATGTAAATATTGTGTCAGGACGGGTGCGGGTACTTGTAAAACTTCAGATACTACAGTGGGGGTTGGAGCGCCGGGCGCTGTATCAACATGGACAGTTTGTGCAAACTTGGAAGCTGGCGGACAATTCTGCAGAAGCAATTCACAGTAACTTTGATATTCCTTTACATTAGCGGTTAAAGCTGATAATTTAATTAACTATGGATCTACCCCGGACTAATCTTCTCACTTTGGATTATTTAAAGCATAAAGGCTTTTCATTGGTTGAAATTCTGGTTGTAATTGCAATTATTGGTATCATATCGGGTTTGGCCTTAAGTTTTACCGGAGCTCTCCAAAAAAACACCCGTGATGCACAAAGGTCTTCGGATTTAAGTGTGCTCCAGTCTGCTTTGCAGCAATATTATGCAGATCAGAATCAATATCCCCTCACTTTGCCTGCAGTTGGGTCTGCGTTTAACGGATGCACCGGCGGCTCCTGCAAAACATACCTAACAAGAACCCCCGGAGACCCAAACGGCTCGTCCTATTATTACGCACCTTTTGGGAATATCAGGGCAACCGACGTGTGTTCTGCTAATCCTTGCCACTTCTATTACCTTTGTGCGAAAATGGAAAATCCTCCGGAGGGAAGCACATGCAGGAATACTAATTTTAACTATCAGGTTACTCCCCTTTAATATCTCCTCCATCTTTGGTAGGCTGTATATATGACTGCTCGCGGCTTTAGCCTGGTAGAGGTTCTTGTATCTGTAGGGATTATTGGTTTACTAAGTGCGGTCGCTTTCCCTAACCTGAGAGATTTTTTAAAACAAGGGGAAATAGACAACGCTGCTTTACAGGTCCTTAACACTTTAAAAACAGCCCAATCCTCGGCTTTTTCAAGGATTAAATGTCCAAAAGACGAAGTATCCGATACCTGGATTGTCCGGCTTTCATCTCAGGGTTATTCCTTAATTTCAGTGTGTCAAACTCTGGGAGAACAGTCTGTTTTTTCAAACAAACCATACTCTCCGTCTGGGGCAGATACTGTCACAACCTTTACCGGCGCCGTTGACGTGTGTCCCAACGATACGACCGATATTATCTTTTCTAAAAGCCAGGTTAATTATATATGTTTAAGCCAAGGAATATTAAAAACAGGTACAGTAATGCTGATTCTAACAAATTCTGCAAGCAACTTAAGCAAAGCAGTAAGAATTGAATCAGGAGGGGTACTTAAAGTTGAGTAACCAAAAAGGACAAACACTGCTTGAGCTTGTCGTAGGTATGAGTTTAATCGCCGTGGTTATTGGTGCAATGGCTATTACTACTACATACAGTTTGAGAAATACCCAATTTTCAAAAAATCAGGCTCAGGCCACAATGTTAGCTCAGGAAAATATGGAAAAAGTAAGGACCATCAAGTCTGCAAATTACGGAGTCTGTCTGCAAGGTAAGACTCCTTGCTTAACATGGGAAGAGATATGGGATGAAACTTTCGGAAGTTACAGTAGTAAGTCATGCACTTTAATCGGATGCACTTATATACCTTCCAATAATTGTACCGTAACAGGAGATATAACCAAGGCTTTATGTCTAACCTATAGTGAAAATCCGATTGATTTAGGGAATGGATTTACTGCACAGGTTATTATTGAAGATGAGCCTGGACTGGCGGGTACTCAAAAAAGAGTTACCTCAAAAGTTTTTTGGACTGATACCACCGGCCAACACTCTTCGGATTTAGTTACTGTTTTTTCTAAATTATGAAATTTCTAAAAGAACAATTCGGGTTTTCATTAATAGAGGTTATTTTGGCTATAGGGATTCTCTCGGTAATTGGGGTTATTTCTTCAAACCTTTTAACCCGCACGTACCGCACAAGCTCAGATGCAGACTTTTTAAGCAGACTAAAACAAAATGGTGCTGTGGCCTCAGATATTCTTGGAGAAGCAATCAGAATGGCTGATTCGGTTGTTTGTTACGAGCCTGCTAACAATTCAAAAGTGATTATTATCAGAAACCTGATTGGGAAATATGTCAGGTACAGGTTTGTTGAACCTGGCGGTTATATTGCAAAGAAGGAAGATATAGTCCCCCGGGATTTAAGCACTTTTTGCCAGGAAGATATAAATACTTCCGGAGAAGCACCAATAACTGACAGAGATCCAAGCTCTGGTGTTTCTATAACTAATGGTAAATTTAATTATGTGCCTGGTGTAGGTGGTAAAGATACTGTTACAATAAAATTTGATGTCGGACCCCCCCTAAACCAGTCCGGGCAAGCAGTAATCGTCAATATTCAAACAACAGTACAAGTAAGATGATATGAAAATTTACAATTTACAATTTTCGCCTCCGAAGGAGGGGCGTATTATTTACAAAAAAGCCCAGGGAGGGCAGATAATTGTGTTGCTTTTGCTATTAATGCTGGTTGCATTATCTATTGGTTTAGCATTAACTCAAAAATCAGTTTCAGATGTTGCAATTTCAACCCAGACCGAGCAATCCCAAAGGGCATTTTCTGCTGCTGAAGCAGGAATTGAAAAGGCTTTAACAGGTACGGTTTCTTCGGGTACCTCTTTTACCCTGGATAATAATGCAGTTGCTACTGTTAATACATCATCGCTTTTGCCAGCCGCCGGAAGCGGGCTGGCAATTGAGTATCCGCCAATCGGGCGGGAAACAACAGCCCAGTTTTGGTTTACTGATCCTGATACGGGAATAAGTTACAGTAATTCTTCCCTGGATTTGTATTTCGGTAATTCAAATACCACAACTGATAAACCTGCGGTTGAGCTTAAAATTGTTATGCAGAGCAATAATAGCTTTTACTCAAAAACTTATTATTATGATTCCGATCCTGAACGGGTAGCCAGCAATAATTTTCTTCCCGCGTCGTGCGGCTCAGTACCTCCTTTGCCAACGATTTTAGGAAACAACCGTAAATTTTATTGCAAACAAAAAATTAGCTCCATACCTGATCTGGCGAATAATCCGCCAGTACGAAATTGTCCGAATGCAATAGCCCCTTATAACTGCAGGTTAATTTTAGCCCGGATTAGATTTCTTTATTCAAATGAAAACCATAACTTGGCACTGGCTCCCGCAGCGGGCGCAAATTTTCCTCCTCAGGTTCAAATTTACAATGCAACCGGTGAATCAGGTCAGAGCCAGAAGCAAATTCAGGCATTTAAAGTAGTTGATGTTGTGCCTCCCTGGTTTGACTTTGCAGTTTTTTCGGTTGATGAAATACGGAAATGAAGTATAAAGGCTTTTCTATTATTGAGGTTCTTATTGCTCTTTTTGCAACAGGAGCGATAGTTCTAGTTATTGCAAACATTCCCAATGTGCTGACTTTAGTCAGAGGAAGCCAGTCTGAATCGAAAGTTAGAGAGGTGGCTGCAAAAAAAATTGAGGATATAAGATTATCCGGATATGATAATTTAGCTAACGGTTCAACTGCCCTTACAGATCCAAAATTAAACTCCCTGTCGGGCTTCACAGGTGTAGTATTAACTGAAGATTGTCCTGTGGATCTTTGTACGTCAGGAGAGGTGGCGAAGAAAATTACGATTACCATCACCTGGAGTGAAAATACGCAGCCGAAAAGATTTTCGGTGACGACTTTAGTCGCTAAAGGAGGCCTAAGGTGAGTAATTCTAGAGGTTGGAGTTTATTGGAAGTATTAATTGCAGTGACTGTAGCTGCTGTTGCGGGCGGACTTATTATTAACTTACTGGTTTCTTCAGGGAAGCTTTTTGTAGATCAAAGCGCCCAAATTAGCCAGGGATTGTCGTTAAATCAGACTCAGCTCGAATTAACCGAATTGATTAAATCCTCCTCCGGAATTGTCAGTCAATACCCTACGCAGGGTACACCTCAATATATAACGGATCAAAACACTCTGGTTGTTAAACTTCCCGGAATAACCTCAAGCGGAGATGTAACAGATATTTTTTTTGATTACGCTGTTATTGAGGCGGACTTTGAAAAACCCGCAATTTTAAGAAAGCAAATTTTCAAAGATAGCCAAAGTTTCCGGAAAACGGAAAATAAAGTTTTATCGGTCAATTTAAAAAGTCTATCCTTTAGCTATTTGGATATTAATAATAATGCAGTTACACCCGACCAGGCACTGCGGGTTAGTTTTGTAATAAATTTGTCAACCAAATCCGGTTTTTCGGAAAAAGAAAGCTCTGGAAGCGGAACTGTTAATCTTAAAAATATATGAAATCTATATTGAATTTAAACCAGCTGGGGTCAATCTTCCCTATTACTATGATTGCCCTGACCTCAATACTTGTGATAACTGTGGTGCTTATATCCAATTCCTTCATTCTAAAAGAAAGCTCCAAATATTCTTTAGACAAACTTGAGGCTGTAACCCTTGCCGAAGCAGGAATTGAAAAGGCAATAGCCTCATTAAATGTGAACCCTTCGTATAATGGCGAGAGTGAAACTGTATTAGGACAAGGGTCTTATTCCGTTTCGGTTACCTCTATTGATTCCAATAATAAAGTTGTTGAAGCTGGCGGTTATATTCCGGATAAAACAAATCCAAAAATTAAACAGGCGATAAAAATTCAAATATCAAAAGGCGAAGGTATATCGTTTCCTTACGGGTTGCAAGTGGGAGAAGGGGGCCTTCAGATGGGCAATTCATCAACACTTAATGGATCTGTTTATTCAAACGGAGATATTAGTGTGGGAAATTCTTCGGCATTTACCGGCGATGTTTGGGTTGCAGGAGGAACCCAGCCAACTGCTAACCAGCAGTGGGAGTGTACCCAGGTTTGCCAGGATTATATATTTGGTAAATCAGTTACGGGAGAAAACAGGTTAGATGTTGCTCAAAGTTTCCAGTTAAGCCAGGGAGCGGTAATCAATAAAGTCTCGCTAAAACTTAAAAAATTCGGGTCACCCCCAAACATAACTGTCCGCATACTTTGCGACAACAATGATAAGCCCGATAAAAATAATGTTAAGGCTTCCGGAACCTTAAGTGCTAATTTGGTAACAGGCAGTTATGGTTTTGTAGATGTTACATTTTCATCGAGTCCAAATCTGTCCGAAAACACAAGGTATTGGATTGTTCTTGATACATCCAATGACGCAAATAATTACTGGTCTTTTGACCTGGATTCATTGCAAGGCTACGGGAACGGTTCCCCTAAGTGGTCGTCTAACTGGCAGGCATCATCTCCTGTTTGGACGGCAATTACCGGCGACTTCGGATTTAAAGTCTATATCGGCGGGGTGGCGACCAAATTCACAGGAGGTAACTCTGCAGTCGTTAACGGCGATTTGCATGCCAATACAATCCAGAATGTAACGATTAATGGTAGCGCATATTACCAGTCTATCTCCGGATCAACAGTTAACGGGACATCTAACCCGGGTTCCCCTGATCCAGCTCCTGAGACTTTTCCGGTCTCACAGTCAAATATTGATGCCTGGAAACTGGAGGCAGAAGACGGTCTTGATTACGGAAGCTTAACATACGGAAACTCATGCAACGTTAATTTAGGGCCGGGAAAAATTGATGGGGATTTGACTCTTGGAAATTCCTGTTCTGTCACGGTCACCTCTCCTCTATGGATTACAGGGAATATTACGGCAGGCAATTCTTTAACCGTGAAACTCCCCTCTTCTGCGGGACTGAGTTCCGGTGTTGTCCTGGTTGACGGGACCACAGTAGTTGGAAATGGCTGCGAGAATTTTGAATGCGGATTTAAAGGCTCGGGCAGTGATGGAAGCTATTTGATGCTTCTTTCTACTTACGATACGACTGTAACCGGTACGCCTGCCATCACTGCCGGCAACTCCTCTTTCAGTGGTATATTTTATGCCCCAAAGGGATCTGTATCCCTGGGCAATAGTGCTTCCTTTAAGGAAATTTCAGCCTGGAAAATAATCACAGGAAATGGGGCTATTTTATCTTATGAGCAGGGGCTGTCCGAAACTTTTTTCTCTGCAGGACCTACTGGGTCGTTTAGCGTTGTCAAAGGATCATACCAACTTAAGTAAATAGCATTAGGGTATAGCGTATAGTTTAAAATTTTGCTATCGTTTATATTAGGTATAACTAGGCCCTGTACGCTAAACACTATACCCTAATCTATGGCTGCCCAGGATAGAATTGGACTTGATATAGGATATTCCACAACTAAAGCAGTTGTTTTGTCCCAAAGCGAAACCCCGCCAAGGTTAATTTCCCTGGGCCATATCGCCTCTCCCTTACCGGGGATGATGTCGGAGTCGGAACTGGATTTACAGGCAGTTGCTGCTGCAGTAAAAGACTTGATGAGAGAAATAAACCCGCCTACAAAAGATGTAGTAATAGCCTTGCCGGAACAAAAAATTTTCACCAGGGTGGTGTATGATTTGCCGTTTTTAACCGATGACGAATTGTCACAAGCTATCAGATACGCGGCTGAGGAATTCGTCCCAATGCCGATTACTGAGGTAAACTTGTATTATCAGGTCATTTTTCGCTCCCCTAAAAAAGATATAAATAGCAGAACGGTGGTATTCGTTATTGCAGCGCCTAAGGCGCTTATCGATAAGTACTTAAAAATTGTGCAGTGGGCAAACTTGAAAGTTGTAGCAATTGAAACTGAAATGATCGCAGCAGCGCGCTCTCTTGTCAGTTATAATTCTTATTCTCCTACGACTTTGCTAATCCAAATGGGAGCAACAAACACAGATTTCGCGATTGTCTCCGATGGTTTGATACTTCTAACACGGTCGATTGCTACAGGAGGTGCAGCCCTTACCCGTGCGATTGCCCAAAGCTTCAACTTTGAAATGGTTCAGGCAGAAGAGTATAAGAAGGTTTATGGCTTACTGGAAGACCAACTCGAGGGCAAATTATTTAAAACCTTAAAACCGGTTATTGAGGTTATGGCTAATGAGGCAAAAAGGGTAATCCTGGCTCATGAGACCCAAAACCGGCAGCGTCCGGTTAAACGGACGGTTTTAACTGGCGGAGGTGCCCATTTACCGGGCCTGGTAAGTTTTTTCACCAATTTTCTGGGACTTGAGGTTCAGGAAGCCGACCCCTGGGCTTCTATAAATATGGATCCCGGGATGAAGACTAAGCTTTCCAGCGAGGCAGCTTTCTATTCAATTGCAGTGGGTTTAGCACTGAAGCAGGACTAACTGTATGGATAAGATTAAGATTAACCTGATACCAGAGGAGATTAAGGCTAAGGCAAAAAAAGAAGCTAAGCAGGTATTAGTAAACAAAATCAGCATAGCTCTTTTAGGGTTATTGATAATTACTACCAGTGGTATTTTAGCTATAGTAATTTCCCAGGGAACAACTCTTAATTCTTTGAATGAGCAGATAGAGAAAGAAAAATTTGAAGTCTCAAGATTCAAAGATGTAGAAGCAGTTGTTAACCTTTTAAAAAACCGGGTTGAAACCATAAACCAATTTTCAAACAAACGATACAAACAACGGGATGTTTTCGATTTACTCTCAAGCCTTTTTCCAAAAGGGGTATTTTTAGAATCACTTCAGATAGATAAAACCACAAAGGTAATTGTTTCCGGCCAGACCAATGGAACCTCCTCCCTAAAAATTTTATTTGACAACCTGGTTGATCCAAAAATCAACGAAGGAAAAATTTCCGCAGTTACTGTGAATAACTTAAACAGAAGCCAGCAAGGTAAGATTAATTTTGAGCTTAATATTCACCTTGCGGAGGGTGTCCTCTGATGAAACTCTTGGAGTCAGTTAAAAAACAGTTAAAAGCGCTCCCCTTTTTTGAAGATGTAAAATATGAAAAATACCGGCTGTTGCTTGTGCCGTTTGTTGTTTTGGTTACGGCAATTTTAGTTATGGTTTTGATAACTGTTCCCCAAATATACAAGCTTATAAGTACAAACAATACCATTAAAGAGCTAGAGCAAAAGAAGCTTTTTTATCAAAAGAAAGCCTCTGAGCTTCAAAGCATAAAAATCCAGAATTACCGGAATGATTTGAATACGGCGCTCGTGGCTTTGCCTGTTGAAAAAGATATTCCCGGAGTAATGGGCGAAATTCTGTTTTCCCTCGGCGGAAGCGGAATGGCCTTAAGTAGTATAACTTTCTCCACTTCCCCCGCAGAATCTGAAAAAGTTGAGGAATATACAATAACTATTGAAGCATCCGGCACGGAAACGAGCCTGCGTAATTTCCTGGAGCGGGTAACTCTGGCACCACGGTTGATTAAGCTGACTAAAATTCAAGTAAACAACGGGACAAATAATAAATTAAATGCGTCCATTGCATTCGTTGCTTTCTACCAGACTTTACCAAGTAATATTGGAAAGATAGATGACCTTGTGCCAAAAATTAATCAGGAAGATACGCAAATCCTCGCAGACATTGAGGCTAAACAAACGCAATTTCCAAAAGCAACTGCAGAAACATCACAAACAACCACAGGAAAGTTAAACCCTTTTAAGCCCTAAGAGATCAGGCCGTATTTTTTTTGTTTTCTCGAGGGATTTTTGCTTTCTCCACAATTCAATTTCTTTATGATTTCCTGAAAGTAAAACTTCAGGGACATTAATTCCCTCGAATTCTTCCGGACGTGTATAATGGGGATATTCAAGAAGGAGTGAGGAGTGAGGAGTGAGGAGTGAGGGATCGGAGAAGGATTCATTTTCGCTTGCTTCAGGTTTTTTAAGAACTCCAGGCAGAAGTCTTGTGATAGAGTCTGCAATTACCAAAGCTGGTAGCTCTCCTCCGGTTAATACATAGTCGCCAATGCTTATTTCCATATCCACATATTTTTCAATGAAACGTTCATCTATTCCTTCGTAATGTCCGCAAATAATTATTAAATCTTTATCCCCTGATAAAATTCTTGCAGTTTTTTGTATATACGGAGTTCCCGAAGCTGAAGTTAAAACTATTCTTGTATTCCTTGTTTTAATCTTTGATACTGCAGAAGATAAAACATCCGCTTTCAAAACCATCCCCGCTCCTCCGCCGTAAGGTCTGTCATCGACGTTTTTATGGACACCAAGACCAAAATCCCTAAGGTTAACAACTTCAAATTCAATTAAGCCCTTTTCCTGGGCCCTTTTTAAAATTGAAAAGTTTAAAAATGCAGGAAAAATTTCCGGAAAAAGAGTTAGAAAAATAATCTTCATTAAGCTGGCTCTTGAGGTAGCGGATTTGTATCTATTAATTCAAGACTGACCCTGACATTGTCGCTTATTGCTTTTACAGTGAGAAGCCTGCGGATTGCCTTAATAGTTTGTCCGCTTTTCCCTATAGTAAGACCCATATCGGAAGGATCAACTTTTAACATTAATCTGATCATTCCGTCCTGGGTTTCTTCACTAACTTCAACAGCATCGGGATTTGTTACGAATTGTTTAACGATGTATTCGACAATGTCTTTCATAATTAAAGCTATCAGCTACTCGCCTCGCTTCGCGGGCGAAGCGGATCAGCTATCAGCTATTTCTGTTTCTTTTTCTGCTGCGGCTTCTTCGGTTGGTTCTGGATTTTCAGTCGAGGCAGTTTCTTGGACTGTTTCCGGTTTGATTTCTGTGACGGGTTCCTCGCTCGTTTCTGGAGCCGCTTCAGCTGCCTGAGTCTCTCCCGCATCTTGCTTGTGTGTTTCAGAGGCTGACGGCTGACCTACTGGCAAGCTCTGCTTAGTGCTGATAGCTGACGACTCTTTCTTTTCTTTTTTTGCTTTTCTCGGAGCTCTTTGCGGAGCCTTACCAATTATTCTTAAAAATCCGTAAGAAGGTACCGCGCCTTTTTTAATCCATGCATCAATTTTTCCCTGGTCAAGATTAATTTCTTTCGGTTCGGTTAAGGGATTGTAGGTTCCTAACAATTCCAGATAGCCTCCGGTTCTTTTCTTCCGCCCGTCAACGGCAACAACCCTGTAAAAAGGTTGTCTGTTTGTACCTATCCGCATCAATCTGATTTTAACTGCCATTTTATTTTTGTAAGTATAATCTAATTGAAGCTGTGATTCAACAGACGTGTTAAAATTATCTAAGTGTCTTTTGAAGCTGGTTTAAAGCCTGGTTGGCGGCCTGCTCTTCAGCAATTTGTTTACTCGGCCCTTTTCCCTCCCCGATCATCCGGCCCTCTAGAAACACCCCTACGCTAAATTGTTTAGCATGATCGGGCCCTGAAGTTTCCAGTATTTTGTATTTCGGAGATTGCTTGGTCCTGGTTTGGGCAATTTCCTGCAGGTATGATTTGGCGTCCTTAGGCGGACCGCTTTTGATTTCGCGTCCAAAAAGTGGCAGCAAACTCTGCTGGATAAACCTTGTAGCAGCCTCAAGGCCATGTTCCAAAAAAATCGCCCCTAGCAGTGCCTCAAAAGTGTTTGCAAGAATTTGAGGGTTATCTCTTCCCCCTGAAAGCTCCTCACCTTTTGAAAGTTTAAGATAAGAACCCAAATTTAAAGCTGCGGCAGCACCTGCCAATGATTTGGTTTTTACTATGAATGACCTTAAATTAGTTAAATCGCCTTCGGCATCAGAAGTCCTCTCTTTAAATAAGTAAGAGGAGATAATAAAAGAGAGTATTGAGTCCCCTAAAAATTCCAACCTTTCATTTGACTCCATGTCTGAACCGGCCTCGTTTAAAAATGAGCGGTGGATAAAAGCCTTTTTAAAATTTTTATTTAAGTTTAACTGCTGCTCTAGCCAACTGGCATCAAATTCCATAACCACTCGCTACTCCAAACTTAAGTCCTCAACTGCTACGACCAAGTCACTGACTGTTTTGATGTTTTGAAGATCGGAATTGTCAAAAGCCACATCAAACTTTTGCGAAATTGCCGATATCAAATCTGCCAGTTCAACAGGCCCCAACCCCAAGTCGTCCGAAAGCCCGGCACTGATATCTATATCTTGAGGCGTTACCCCCAGATGTTTGGCGATTTCTGCAATCACTTCAATTTGCACATTGTTTTTTTCATCCATACATTTTTATCCTTGTGTAATTTTAAGTTAAGTAAATCTACTGAGAATGTCAATACACTCTTTTAAAGACGTTAGAGGAGTTTTTGATCAGTAATAAGTTTTCCAAGAGCCCCGTTGATAAAACCAGGGCTGGCTTCGGAACCGTACTCTTTGGCAAGTTCAACTGACTCATCAACAATGACCTTTGGCGGGTTCTTTTGCTCTATCATTAATTCAAAAACCGCAAGCCTTAAAATCGCAAGGTCTAAGTGATTGATTTTTTCAACAGTCCATTTTGGGGCCGATTTTTCAATCCATGCGTCAATATCCGAAATTTTGATTAAAATTTGCTGAAGGTTTTTATTCGCAGAAAAGCTTTGCTTGTTAAAACCATAGGAAAACAAT
>JACPKO010000037.1 GCA_016186985.1 Candidatus Daviesbacteria bacterium | reverse complement strand
TACGCTCCTAAATAATAAATAATTCCTATTACCATAATAATCCAGAGGATGACGGTAACCAGTAGCGGTTTATCGGTAAGCAAAACCCGCTCAGGGGATTCACCTTCTTTTTTCTCATAGATTATATATAAGTAGCGCATGACTCCGTAAATAACCAGCGGAACCGTGGCCATCAAAAATTTGGCTTGGGTGAAGGGAAGCGAAAAGTTGTCAAAAATCAGTGAGATACGGTACCTTGCGGAAATAGGCGGCTGCAAAAAAGTAAAAAAAGCGTAAGATAACCACGTTGAGTTGGCGAACATAGAAGTTAGAATGTCCAAAAAATTCTCCGGATAATGCAAGAGGGTTTCGCGGTGTTTGGCAGCCTGGGATTGGAGCAGCGTTAGCTCCGACCTCCTTTTTCCTATTGCCAGGAATAAAGCAAAGGATAAAACCGTGAGCAAAAACCAGACATTTAAATGGGCATCGATTACCCAGACCCCGGCGTAAATCCGGAGCAAAAACCCGGCGGCAATAGCCATAACGTCAATCAAAATTATCGACTTAAGGTACGCGGAATAAAAAAGCTGCAGAATCAAATATGCCAGGATTGCCAGGAAAAGGGCGGGGGAAATAAAGTACGAGGTGGGTAAAACTACTGAGATTAAAACGAGGGAGAGTGAAATAGCAAACTTTACCGAAAGCTTGCCTGATGCTATTGGCCGGCTGGATTTAAAAGGATGGAGTCTGTCGCGCTCAATGTCAAAAACGTCGTTAAGGAGGTAAATAGTAGAGGAAGCGGCGCAGAATAAAATAAAAGCCTGGATTGTAAGAAAAATTGCCAGGGGGTTTGTTAACTGTCCTGAGAAAATAATCCCGGCAAACAAAGCAAAATTTTTTATCCACTGGCGAATTCGCACTGCTTTAGCCAGATTCCAGAAAAATGAAGATAGGGATTTAAAATTATTCGGCCTCATTTTGTTCTTCTCTGTTTGACAACAGATGAAGCCAGAGTAGGGATCCAAGTACTAGTACTCCCACCAGGATTATGGTGAAAACTTTCCCCTGGCTTTCCAAATTTGCCGCAAGTACGCCTAGGATAGCACACGAAGCGCCATACAACAAGGTGATTTGAGTGGAAGTTAAACCGCGTTTTAAAAGGAGATGATGCAAATGTTTCCGGTCGCCTTTAAGTGGGGATTTTTTCTCCAGGATTCTTCTGAAAAAAGTATAAAAAAAGTCAGTTGCCGGTATAAGCAAAACCAGTAGGGCAACTGCCAGTTTGGCGCTTGAAAAAATTGATAATACCGCAATCATAAAACCTAAGATTGTTGAGCCGGAAAACCCGGGGAAAATTTTAGCAGGGTGCCAGTTAAAGAATAAAAACCCTAAAGACGAACCGGCACAAATAAAAGAAAGCAGGGTTGGCAAGTATTGGCCTGAATCGCCCAGGTTCAAAAAATTTAAGGAGACAAAACCAATTGTCAAAAATGCCACAAAAGTAATAGTAGGCATTTGTCCGTCAACACCCTTACTCCAGTTAACGCAATTTTGTATCCAAACGATCCAGACAATTGCGAATAAATCAGCTATGACATTAATCTGGAAACCAAAAAAATCCAGGCGCCAGCCGTCAAGTCTCAATATTCCACCGAAAGGACTGGTAATAAAATCTATGCCAATTCCGGAGAAAACCGCTATAACTGCCGGTATAAATTGGAGCGCGAGCCTGGTTCCCGGTTTAAATTCTACTAGTGCGTCATCTAAAAGCCCGACTACAAGTAAAATTGTCAGGCTCAAGATTATGCCTAGATTGATTTGAGAAATCCCTGTAAATAAAAGCATTGATAAAACAATTCCTAAAAAAATCGGCAATCCGCCAGCCCTGGGGACCACTTTTTTATGTATATGTGCAGGATGGGGCCTTAATTTGGGGTCATCAATCAGTTTGTATTTTTTAGCCAGAATGATAGTTAGAGGTGTGGCCAGGAATGTAGTTGTCAGGGCTATAAAAAAAGCTGATAAAAATTGCGTCATTTTAAACGAATGTGAATATTATTTTTAGTGCGGCAGTTGCAAAGAGCAAACAAATTATAAATGTAGCTATCGCCAGGATTCTTTTTATCAGTACCTGGGAGTAATGCAAATGCCAGCTGAGGATCAGGTTTACAAATATCGTCAAGCTCATCAGGGAAGGGAATAGCAAAAACTGGTTAATATGGCCAAACTGGGAATCACCCCAGGATAGAGAATAAAATATCGGCAATTCTTTAGGCAGGTTCAAATAAAACAGTCCCCAGCAGGATATAATTGCAAGGATCAGTAGCAGTGAAGCCGTAATTGGCCAAAAAACAAAAGTATCCTGTTCGTGGTAAAAGTTGGTAAAATTTTTTAGGTATTTCATAAATTTCTAATTTCTAATTTCTAATTGATCTAAATAATTTCTAATGACCCAAATTAGGAAATTGGGATTTGATTAGAAATTAGGTCAATTAGGTTAATTAGAAATTTACTTTCCTCGTGCTTTAAAAGATTGTAGCACTACAAGACATCGATCCTTGTAGTTGCGAAAATCTCGAATGGCAAAATCATTTCGACCTCGCCTTATTAGTAACTCTGAATTCTAAATACCGACCAAACATAAGTGAAGTTTGGGCATCAATTGCAGGTAAAGTAGTAATTGTGACCAAAACTATCGGGACCAAAAGATACTGGAGGAAGGTCCATATTTTTTTAACCGGCTTCCAGGTTTTAGGGCGCGGTGGTGCGGTTTTTTCCTGGACATAAACTGTTACAAACAATCCTACAAAGGCTGCAGTCAGGATATAGGAGGAGATAATCGGCAGATTAATAGCTACAACAGACTCTGAATATTCCGGATTTATATAAGGTATTATCAGCCCGGC